>JAEOUB010000429.1 GCA_016839545.1 Candidatus Kariarchaeota archaeon
AGCTGGACTCGCTGCAGTACGAGCCATCTGTTGCAGCATCAGAGTGGTGCTCTCTCCAACCCTGTCTAGAAGTTGCAGGATTGACCCTCTCTCAGCCCACCTCATCTGTGCTGGTCTTTGCACTGGGTATCATCACTATTTTCCTGGGTGTCAGACTGGAGCACAAGCTCTGGAGTTATGCCCTGGTCTTCTGGGGTCTAGGTGCCATCTCTGCCGGTATCAGCTACCAGCTGCTGGGCTATGAGTTGAAATGTACCACTGCTATCTGTAGCTGGACCACTCCATGGGAGCTGGCCTACATGGTCTTCACCATGGCATCGATCTCAACCATGCTCTGGGCTGTCACAGGTCGTCAGATCCTGGCACAGTTGATCTTCTATCTCTACAGCCTCAACCTCATCATAGCTGCAATGATCCCCATCAGGTTCCTGATCAGTTTTGAATTCCTGCTGGTAGTGGCCATTCCCCAGTTCCTGGTCATGTTTGCCATCAATGTCAGGCAGCGAGAGGACCCGGTTTCCCTCAGCCTACTCACCAGTTGGGTGCTGCTGGGGCTGATCATGGTGATCTACTTTGCCTATTTCTTCAGTGGTCTGACACATATCCTGTGGGAACGAGGTATCTGGTTCTCAGAGAATGATGTTCTCCATATCCTGCTTATCCTGTGGATGCGACGTCTCTACTACTCACTGGTTCACTGATACTCGGGATGCAGATTACCCTCTTCATCGAAAAACCGGTTCTTGTATCTCCATGCTGTCATAAACCGTACCAGTACTTTCGGTGTCGTCAGGAACTTGATGTATTTTCCCGTCCCCCGGACATTCAGGACACGGGGCACAAGAAAATCAGCCACATTCTCTGGGGTATCTGCCAGGATATTGAAGATCCTCCGGGCACTCCCATCGGTTCCCTCGTAGAGCAGCGGTGTGATCACCATGCCGGGTGACAGGGTATGCACACCCACCCCGGTATCCTTGTACTCCTTTGCCAGGCTCTTGCTCAGGATGGGAATGGCACGCTTGGAGACCACATAGGGGGTGTAGCCTGCGGCAATACGACCATTGGAACCGAGCCCATCCATCTGGAAGATGTGGCCCTGACCCTGTTTCTTCATCAACCGCAACACCTGTTGATTGCAGTACATGGTGCCCAGCAGGTTGGTGGTAATCACCCGGGTGATATCATCAGTGTCATACTCGTCCATTGGCCGGTCATAGCCGGTGTCAATGCCTGCATTGTTGATCCATATGTCAATTCCTGAGAATTCCTCCATGACAAATTCAATGAGTGTAGCAATGCTGTCGGTATCAGTGACATCTGAGGTTCTACCGATAGCTCTGCCCTCTAGATCCTGCACTGTTGCAAGTGCCCCTTCCACACTCTCCTGTGAGCGTGAGGTGATACAGACGTTGTGTCCCTCTTCAAGGAATTTTCTTGCCAGTGCCAGACCAATTCCCCTGGAACTGCCGGTAATCACAATATTTCTGGCGTACACATGCTGTGGAAGAATAAGATTCTCTTAAATCAGCCTATCAGGTTCTAGATTATCGATTATCCCTTGGTTGACCCCTGTATTTTAAAATCCACAGGGAAGTGGTGTTGTAGATTTATGGACAACGTGCACTACTCGTCATCGGATCGTATAGGTGAGATCATCCTGCAGCGTGGAAAACATAATCCCCTTGATCTGGAGACTTTACAGCAGCTGATCTCTGCATTTGAGAGGAGTGCAGAGCAGGACAAATGTGTCCTGTTCAAAGCCAGTGGCCCCAATTTTACTGTCGGTGCAGATATCAAGTACATGCATCAGCTGGCAGGAGACACTTCTGGCTTCTCTGCATTCAGTGCAGCCTTTCAGCAGCTGACCAGGGTGATGCTTGGACATCCGGGTATCATTATCATCGGTCTGCATGGCTGGGTAGTTGGCGGAGGATTTGAGATCTCTCTGTCGGCAGACCTCAGATTTGCCTCACCTGATACGCGTATCAAATTACCTGAGCTATCACTGGGAACCATGTTCTCCAATGCCTCAACCAAACTGCTGCCACAGATTGTGGGCATGGGACGGGCCAAGGAGGTGATGCTCCTGGGACAGGAACTGTCAGCCGATCGTGCACTGCAGATAGGGCTGTACAATCGCCTGTGTGATGACCTCGATGCCGAGATGCAGGCAACTGCAGAGCTAATTGCCCGGGAGATCGATGGGAAGGCACTGCAACTGGCAAAGAGATTGATCCATGACAATGCAGAGGCAACTATAGAGGAAACCCTGCATCGTGAACTTGAGGTGATGGAGGAACTGAGTGACCACCCTGCATTCCTCGATACTATCCGCTCCTTTTCAGAGAAGTGATAGCATGGAAGCGAGGAGAATTCCCGAATTTGAGTTTATCTTCCAGTATATCGATCACTGGGCTGCAACTGATCCGGATATGGTACTGATACGGTTTGGAGATCGAAATATCACTGCAGCACAACTGAAGCAGGAGGCAGAGCAATTGGCTCAGGCACTGCTCGATCTGGGATTGCAGCAGGGAGATCGGATTCTGACCATCGTGCCACCTCTGCCAGAGTACTGTACACTACTGGTAGCTGCCAATATGCTCGGTCTGCTTGTGGTTCCCATGGACGTGCGGTACCAGCCCACCGATTTTCAGAGGCTGCTACCCAAGATCGAGCCAGCACTGGTCATCTCTATTGTCGAAGATACCCGTGTCAGCTTTGCCGACATGATAGCCCAGTTACAGCAGAATGGAATTTTGCAGGCTGATGTTCCCGTGGTTTTTCTGGAGGGAGAGCAGACGTATATCGATCTCATAAGCAAGCAGTATAACCGCCAGAATGAGCTACTTGAGAGAAAGGCAAACCAATCAAAATTCAATGACCTGCTGGTTATCTGGACGGGTGGTACCACCGGATTTCCCAAGGCTGCAGTGCTGACCAACCATAATTTTGTACGGATGTGTATAGTTGAATACGAGGTGCTGAGTCAGGCTCTGGCACTGCGTGGTATCTCGGGGAGATTCACCTACCTTGCCAACCTGCCGGTGAGTCATGTGGGCGGCAGTGTGGAGCTCCTGGGTGTAGGTATGATTGGTGGTCTAGATATGATCATTCACGAGAGATGGTCGTCCACACGTACACTGCAGACCATACAGGATGCATCTCTGCCAATTATGCTGGCAGCACCAACCATGTACAGGATCATGATGACCCACAGTGAATTTGATTCGTTTGACCTGTCCAGCTTGAGAGTGACACTGATCTCAGGAGAGGTGGTCAACCAGGAATTCATGGATCTGATGCATGCAAAGATCTGTGACACAGTGATCAATGGCTATGGCTCAACAGAGATGGGACCTGAGGTCACCTTTACCCATCCTGATGATGATCCATCCAAGCTGGCCAGTGGCTATGTTGGCACTGCACTGCCGGGGGTGAAGCTGAGAATTGCTGATATGGACGGACAGGAGCTGCCACAGGGAGAGACTGGAGAGGTGCTGGTTCAGGGAGACCTGGTATGCAACGGCTATTTCCGGAGCCCCGATGAGGATACTGCCAGTTTTATCGATGGCTGGTTCAAGACGGGTGATCTGGGTAGACTGGATGAGAACGGAGGTCTGTGGCTGCAGGGAAGGATAAAGGATATCATCCGGGTGGGTGCCTACACCGTGCTGCCGATGGAGATTGAGGAGCTGGTACTGGATCGATTTGAGCTGGAGCTGGCAGCTGCGATCAGTGTTCCCGATCCTATCCTGTCTGAGGTGGTCTGGCTGGTGGTCACACCCAAACCGGGAGAGGAAGTCACTGCAGCTGAGATTGAAACCCTGTGCAAGGAGCAGCTGGCTGACTACAAGGTGCCACGAAAGATCATTTTCTATGATATTGACCCGGACAATCCACCGATGACCCGCATTGGTAAGATTGACAAGAACCGACTCAAATCGGAATTACTGGGCCCCTAGGTGTTGACCTACCACATATGTGCAAGTGTCCAATCATTCGACATTTTTCATTTCCAAAATGAAATACAACTATTCTTTCGTTATATATGTCAATTTGCTGCAATGGCACTGTTCACCATTATCACCTCAGCATTCACCTGATTCATTCACTGCATTTTCTATAGTAATCCAATCAAATCCCAAAGAATTTTTATTTTCCTCTCTCATGTACAGTTATGGATTCGCATACCCGCAATCTCCGTCTTTACTATGCAGGAATTGTATCTGCTCTCCTGTTTCTTGTCCTGCTCTTCATCAAAACCTCATCGACATTTGAGCCCTTTAGCTTCAGACCTTTCGGTCTCTATGTTTTTGTCTATTTTGCTGTGGTCCTCATCGGGGCATTCACCTCCGTTCAGCTCTTCCGCTACTATGAGGAGTTCAGGTCTCCAGATTACCTGATCCTAAGTTTCATCATCTTCAACACCACTGTCCTATTTTTCATGGGACAGATGTATATCGATTTCCTCTCCAATATGATTGTCACCGGTCAGACATTTCTCATGCAGCCATTTTTTGGCATTATCATCATCTACATCCTTCACCTGGGCTGGACCTTTTTCATGCTGTACACTATCAATGTCTACGGCTGGAGTAACTACCATGTGGTAGAGAAGGTGATAATCATCTTCTTCCTCTACTTGCGATCCGCGGCCATCCTGATGGAGATAGAGCGGACCCTGTCAATCGAGCTGTTTTTCATGATCGAGACTCCCGTGACCATTTACCTCCTGATCTTCCCGCTGTTCACTGATCCTGCTCAGTTCTGGACCATCTACCTGTTCCTAGTCACCGCACTGCCCTGGTTGATCCCCATCTATTCCTATATCCGGCTTCCGTCAACCTCGGACACGGCAGCCCTCAGGAGAACACGCTACCTGTGGATTGCATATTCAGTCATCATATTCTCGGTTCGCTTAGCTGAGACCTTTGTCACCGGGGCAAACAATTCTGTGCTCAGGTATAATATCTGGGCATACGGCCTCCTGCTGTCTACACTGGTTATTGCCTACACTCTTGTCTTCTTCCCCGAGTCTCTTCTTCTTACAACAGGTCAGCTTTTCAGGGCAAAAAGATTGTATAAGGTCATAGAGACCGAAAAGTCAGATCATAGCTTCCTAGGTGATTACCACTCTCGTATCTCACAGTATGTGAACTCACTTCCCACTGATGTCAAGCAACAACTGGAAGCTATGCGCACCTGATACATCTCACAGATTACACAGAAAAATCAACAGCATCCTCTCCAGAGCAAGACTGCTGAGCTAAGGATAAATACCGTCACTTCCATGGCATCCTCGTAGTCCTCGATAGTCTAGATATTGCCCTGATTGTGATCTGTTGAATCACTATCGTGGTACTCATAGCTCAGCTGCTCTACCTTGTCTCCAAGTACAGGCAGGTTTTCATGTGTTTTCTCCTCGGCTTCCTCTTCTGTATGGCAGCACTGGCATCAGGCATCATCCTGCAGCTCAGTGTCTCTCTCCCCGATTTCATCCGGGAACGCTACAATCTCTCGACACGTAGATTTGAATCAGTGCGAAAACTCA
>JAEOUB010000430.1 GCA_016839545.1 Candidatus Kariarchaeota archaeon
AATTTACTGATCTCAGAATGAATACGGAGAACCTGGAACTTAATTTGATTGATTTCATTGGCAAGTGTGTCAACTACACTTTTTATGTGACTGACATCATCCTCGAGTTTTCCCATATTATAATCACCGAATTTCGTAGAAACGACACACTATGTAATGTCCAATAGTTTTTATGATTGTTGGGTTAAAGAGAAAATTTTCCGTATTTCTGTATAGGTTATTGACCTGTTAGGCTACTATCCACCTGCAGCTTCTCGAACAATTCTCTCAACTGCAGGTAAGATACCAAACAGATGTAGAAAAAGGCCGAAAATCATTAGAATCGCTGAGTAGAATAAACCAAGCTTTACTGATCCATGACCCATTTTACCCGCGGTTAATCCCGAGAAAAATGCCTGACCTATGAGCATGTAGAGGAAGGCATCACTGAATGCATATATCGGTACTGGGATTACTGTTTTACCACCGCTGGTGACAATTTCTTGAGCCCCAAAAGGTGCGAAGAAAGTGGTGAACAAAACGAAGATTACTACGGCAAAAATCACATAGCTGACAAATACAATGTAGATGTAGGGTCGAATTGAACTTTCACGTTCCTGTTTTATACCCAGGAGTTCTTCGACGTAATCTTTTGCACTATCAAATATCTTCTCCAGCTCACCGCCTGACCTTTCAGCCTCTAAAATGAGGATGGTTGCCTGTCGTGAAAGTGGTGTAGAGACCGCTTCTCTGAAGGCCATCATCGCGTCTCTGAATGGGATACCCCATGATACCTTGGCTGCAAGTTTCTTCAATTCAGGAGTGAGAGGTCCATAGTTACGTTTTGCAGATTCTGCTATGGCTCGAGGTAATTGCATCCCTATCCTTTGTGAATCTGCAATTTCTCTTAGCAAGAACGGAAGGTTCTCATCAATTTTTGAAAGTCTTCGACCTTCTCTCTGATCAATCAGTACTGAAGGAATACCGACCAAGATAACTATTGCAAGAACTATCCAGTGATGAATCGAGATATCGACAAAATCAGGTAAGAAGCCCCCTTGGGGGTTCCTGTAGACGACTTGGTCAAACACTGACTGCAAAGTCCGCGTTGACACATCTCCATTTTGACTGGTGTAAATCTCTACATAGTAGGGTTTGTCAAGATCACTGTCGAAAAACCAGCCTCCTGTAACCGTGTTCGATTCTGTTGGAGCGACATTATTGGAAGGTTGTCTTGAAAAACTATAATCTGCTAACCAGTCAAGAATTCCCATAACTGCCACACCCATGGATAGAATGACTGCAAGGAGCCAGATTAGCGTGTTCTGTTCAAAACTACTCTTACTTCCACGTAGCTTCTCATAATAATCTGTTTCAGCACTAACTACTTTCTCACTCATAATATCACCTAGTCCACTGGCTGGCTCCCATCAACCAGAATTATGATCATAGATTGCAAAATTGGAACCAAAAATACTGCCAATGCAAGCACAATTGTTACTAAACTAGTATGATCCATTTGAGCTTGAAGAGCTACCATTGCAATTAGAACTACTGCGAAGGTTGGTGTCACGATACATGCTACCAGGAACAATTCGGCAAAAAGACCTAATAGTTCAACATAAGCCTTTTCCTCTTGAATTTTATCTCGCATCAGAGTTTCAGATGCATTCTCAAAGTAAGCCTGAAGGTCACCACCTGAGGTATTAGTTGCATTAATCCCCTCAAGGAAAGAGGAATACTTTGTGGAAGGAGATCTCCGAGATGCATTTTCAATAGCTCTGATAATATCCAGACCAAAAACCTTGATGTCACGAGATATTTTCTTGGCATCCCCACTAACGAATAGACCAATCTCATCCCTTGAGAGTGAGAAAAATATCTCATCGGGAGTAACTCCAGCTGAGGACATAGCAGCCATGTAGGAAGAAGCTGTGGGTAGAGAAGCCTCTAGTTTCCTTTTTCTCTCTCCAATACGTGTACTGGGAAGAATCAGACGTACAACATATGTTGTAATTCCTGTCAGAATACCAAAAATGGGAATGAATGTTAGAGGTAGATTGATTCCAATTACTGACAATCCTAAAATGAACTTAAGCAATCCGAAAAAGATCATGGCAGAGATGGCTCCAAATAAAGCATAGAATACACTGACCGACAGGTACATCCGTAGACTGATATCCATTCCAGCCCTTCTCAGTGCTCTCCGCAAATCTTCAAACTTATCCAATTTATTTTCGAAAAATGGTCCAATGTACTGGTATGCTGCTCTATACACCAGACGCTGGGTTGAGGATTGTGACATTTGGAATCTCCTTTACAAACACGGATAAAACACGATATATTAACAAGGTTTTCCATGGGATTTAATCAGGAATTATAAATTCAAGAAATTCTTAACCGAATGTAGTGTATCTCTTTGGGCATGTAGGACTAAGTTTACTACTATACAAAGCATATTCCCTTGCTAGTGGTGAGAATTCGATGCGAAATAAGTTATTAATCGCAACAGGGGCTATGCTCCCGGATTTTCTTGATAAACCGATCGGAGCTCTATTTTTTCAAACAGGCAGGTGGTTTGGTCATGCATTGCTGTTCCAAATCACATTTCTTGCGATACTTCTCTTGGTTGAGAGAGGATACAAACCCTATCCCCAAATGAAATCAGATGTTTTTATTCTATATCTCGGATCACTAATTCACCTCTTAGGTGATCTTCCAGGTTTGGGGAGAGAGGTTGCATTTTGGCCATTTTACGGACCATTTCCAGTAGGGAATACTGAGGATTTTCTATTAGGACTCCAATCCCCTTTTACTGTAGTTACTGAAGTATTGGGGTTACTTGTTGTTGCAATTCTGGCGTATCTGGAAAATTGGGATAGAAGAGCAAACCTCTTTGCAGTCACAATATTTGTTCTTTATTCCTGTGCCTTCCTGATTACCTATTCGATACTTGTGGGTTTCTGAATTTCGCTAATTTACGCATTGTATAGCTAGAATAGTTTAAATGATTTTTGTGAGTTTCTAGAAACCTGTCACCATTAAGTATTATATAATATGTTGAGGAATGGTGCTTACAGGAGTAACATCAAATGAGTGAGATGCCCAATTTTGCAGCTGCTGATTCAGTAGATGCAGAAAATATGCCCATTTTGGAGGAGACCTATCCCCTCATACCTCCATTTGCGTATGCTGTGATTTTAACCAATCCTAGCTCGAAGAGGACCCGTTATGAAGTAACCGAAGTGCCTCTCAGTGTGGAAGAAGAGAGAAAATACAAGTTTATCAAAGATGTTCTAATTGAGGAACTTGATGTGGATTTTCAGGTCTTAAGTGATCAAAACAAATCTCAAGAGTACTTGAAGAGACAGGTAAATGAGATTACACGAACATATCGTCTGAAAATGGACTCACAGAGCTATGACAAGATCATGTACTATATTGATCGAGATCTGATTGGGTATGGCCCTCTTCAACCACTTATGAAGGATCCACTGATTGAAGATATCTCATGTGATGGCGTAGACAAGAATATTTACATTTGGCATCGAAATTTCGAGTCAATCCCTACGAATGTAATATTTGAAGAGGAAATCGATCTTGACTCATTTGTAATCAAACTAGCTCAGAGAGCAGGTAGACACATTTCCATCTCAAAACCACTCCTGGATGCCGCACTCCCTGATGGTTCTCGTCTTCAGATATCATACGGTCGAGAAGTAACTCAATTTGGTTCCACATTCACCATGCGTCGTTTCAGAGCTGATCCATTTACAATAACTGACCTTGTCATCCACAATACAGTGGACTCAAGAATTGCTGCTTGGTACTGGTTCTTGATTGATATGGCAAGAGCTAGCCTTCTCATTGCAGGAGGTACTGCAGCAGGAAAGACATCATTTCTCGGTGCACTCGCCATGATGCTAAAACCTGATCTTAAGGTGGTCTCAATTGAGGATACTGCAGAACTAAACCTTGGTCTCGATAATTGGATCCCCTCAGTTTCAAGAGAAGGTTTTGGAGCTGAAACAGCATCTGGAGAGAGCCGTGGTAAAATTTCGATGTTCGATCTCCTTAGAGCTGCGATGCGTCAACGGCCTGACTTTATTATTGTAGGAGAGATCCGTGGTGGAGAAGCATACACACTTTTCCAAGCCATCTCAACAGGTCACAGTGGTATGGGAACTATACACGGTGACTCAGTAGCAGGTGTGGTTTCACGTCTTGAGTCACAACCCATGAACGTCCCTAGACCAATGCTAAAATCACTAAACCTGATTCATATTCAACAGAAGACACGTCATCGTGGTAAATTTGTCCGTCGAGCAACTGAGATTACCGAAATTGTCGATCTGGATCCAGTCACAAAACAATTGATCACCAATCCTGTCTTCAAGAGAGATGCATCAAAAGATACCTTCCAATTTCTGGGTAGGTCATATCTGATTGCATCAGTTCGAGAGTCACAGGGTATTAGCAATGAAGATTGCTGGTCTGAGATCGAGCGTAGAGAGACTGTAATCAGGTGGCTGGTAAAGAGACAGATCAAACACTTCCGTGATGTGACAGCTATCTTTTCAGAATACTACTCCAACTCTGACAAAGTCTTTGAGCGTGCAAAGCGTGGATTAAACAACTGACATTACCGAAACGTTACGAGAAACAGGTTAATATCAATCAATTCTTACAATCAGTCATTGTCTTCTTCAAATGAAATTGTTGACCTCTTCTGTGGAGGTGGCGGGTCCTCAGAAGGACTACACCAGGCAGGGTTCCAGACTAAGTTTGCAATTGATATGAATGAACATGCTGTATTGACATTCAACAGTAATCATGGTAATGTTGCAATAGAAGGAGATGTCTCAACTCTTCGCTCGGAGAGGATCATGAAAAAACTCGATGGGAAACCAGTCTTGGTCACAGCATCCCCACCTTGCGAGCCGTTTACTGCTGCTAACTCCAAGAGAATTTCCAGTCCATTTTCCAGGCTTTTTGATGACACAGAAGGAAGACTAATGCTGCATGCCTTACGACTCATTTCCGATCTTGATCCTGAATTCTGGATGATTGAGAATGTCAGGGGGATCATAGAAGGTGGAAACAAAAAACTACTCAAAGAAGAGGCAACAGACCTAGGTTTAGGGAAACCGTATTTCAACTGGATTGAAGCCCACAAATTTGGTGTACCAAGCTATAGAACAAGGATCATAATCTCCAATTTCGAGATCAAAACCCCTAAAAAAAGAAAAGTGAGTGTCCGAGACGCCATAGGAGATTTACCAAACCCTCGGTACCCCAGTGATTACCCCTATCATGAGTATCTTCCTGTAACTGAGAAATATCAGGATGCAATGCTAACACAAGAACCTGGCCATGGTCTTGTCTTCTTCTTTGGATCCAACAAAGATTATCAGAATTATATTAGGTTACACTACGATAAACCAGCACCTGTTGTCATGGGTAAGTCAAAATTTGTGCATCCAGAGCAGGATAGGATACTAACTCCATTTGAGCATGCACGCTTGATGACATTTCCTGAAGATTATATCTACAGAGGAAATCGCGAACGAATTTATGATATGATAGGTGAGGCTGTGCCTCCATTGCTTACAAGAGAGATTGGAAACCAAATCATGGAATTGATGTGATCTACTCTTTCCGAGTATAATATACACTCAAGAACAGAGCAGGAAGTAGTGAGATACCAGTTAGCAGTAATATTATCGCGGAAGGAAAACCAGACGAGATGAATTGAATAGAAGAGAGGATCAGTCCAATTCCAATTATTGATGCAAGGAAAGAGATACGTATTACTGGAACAGGCAGTGTCCACTTTGATTTATCAGACTTTGGACCCATTTTACCAATGACTCCCAATACCGCACTGGGAAGAATCAAGGTGTTTGCTGTTAGACCAATGACAACGAAACCAAATATCTGTGAAAATTTGAATTCTGAATTATCCTGTTTTACTCTGTATATTGCAACTGAAGTCAGTATGAGATATGTAAAAATTGGTCCAATTAACATGTATGCTAGACTGGATACGTTGCCAATAAGAAATCTCGGTGAGTCTATGCCAGCAATTAGCAGAGGATAGAAGCTGAGGACATAGAGATACAGAATTACCAATCCAGGAGTAATCACAATCATCGATAATGTGTCCATTTTTTGATTGAGATCCATTTCTTTGGATCGCAATATCGGTTTACCATAGGCATGCAAAACATGTGAACCACCATGGGACCACCGCCAAAGTTGTGAAATTTGTGCCCTGAAGCCATTGGGTACTGTACCCTCAGATCCATAGAAATCTGCAAAAAGACCGAACTTACCTTCCAGCATGAGGACAGTAGATAACTCATTGTCTTCAGTGAAAGTTACCTCCGGGACACCACCTATATCCTCGAGGGCTGACCTTCTAAAACATGCAGTTGACCCTGCAAAAAGAACGGATCTTAGCTCCTGCTTGGTTTGCTGTAGAACCTCAAAATAAATGACATACAATAGGGCTGACCAAACCCGAGAAAGATTGTAGAGTCCGGTGAACCGCTTTTTAGCCTGAACAAAGGGGACTTCAGGATAGGCAACTAAGATCTCTGCCAATTTTGTGAGAACCCCACTTTGCGGAACCTGATCATAATCAAAAAATGCAACAAATTCTGATGAGCCCTTTGCCAGAGCGATATTCATCATACCTGACTTGTAATTGACATTTGTTGGATCATAAATATACTGGACCTGATATTTCTCTGCAAGAGCTCTATAGGATCCAGATATTTGCTCATCTGGAGTGTCATCTGCAAGGAATATGGTCATCCTATCCTTTGGATAATCCTGGGAAACCAGGGCGTTGACCGTCTTTTCCAGGATATCAACATCAACATACCGTATGGGAACATAGACGTCTAATTCAGGATATTGATCAGGTTTGACGTGTG
>JAEOUB010000431.1 GCA_016839545.1 Candidatus Kariarchaeota archaeon
ATTCGACAATTAAATACCAAGGAGGCGACATCATGAGCTTTCACACCACACTTGGGAACCTAGTTCCCATTCTCTGGGCTGTAAGCCTCTTCTTTTTGACACAACTTGCACTGCGAAGGGTTCAACCCACAATTTCGCTGTCAGAGTGGGAGTATCAGACCCAGTTCGGTCAACTCACCCAGCGGGGACAGCTGGTGACACTCCAAAAGATACACCAAGGACTGCGGAAAAGCACACCCAAAGAGATGGCGGTACTCATCCGTGATGAGCTCACCACCAATGCAGCAGTCGCATATGATCTCCCCCACACCTTCTTCATCAAGCACCGGGGAAACAGGGAAATCATGACCAATTATATAACTAGTACAGAGCTCCTAGACTTTTTTGATGACCCCAAGAGATGGGCTATCTATAACGGGGGCATCAAGACCAGCATGTTTGGTCTACGACAAAACGAACTGGAGGGAACCTCCGAGTTCTATACCAGCATCCGGAGGATTCTCAAACTCTTCGAGAATGAGATGGCTGGTATTGGTGCAAAACGCCTCCAGGAACAATGGTGATACTATGACAAACCAGAAAGTTAACGACATAATAGCTGAGATTTCCAAAGTGATTGTTGGAAAGGAGGAAATACTGAAAAGAGTACTTGCAAGTATCCTGGCCGATGGTCACGTGCTATTCCATGATGTCCCCGGACTCGCCAAAACAATGATGGCTCGGGCATTCTCCATGGTAATGGGCATGGAGTACTCCAGGATCTCCTTCACACCAGATTTGCTACCAGCAGATATCACCGGAGTCTCCGTCTACAACATGAAAAACAACGAGTTTGAGTTCAAGAAAGGACCCATCCACTGCTCCCTCCTGCTTGCAGATGAGATCAACCGGGCTTCACCCAAAACACAATCTGCATTACTTGAGGCAATGCAGGAGCGAACTGTGACAATTGATGGTACATCCCATGTTCTTGGACCTCCTTTCATCGTACTTGGAACTGAGAATCCGCTGGAATTCGAGGGTACCTTCCCTCTTCCAGAGGCACAACTTGACCGGTTTCTGATGAAAACTAATGTTGGATACCCCTCTCATGATGAAGAGAAACAGATCTTGAACAACCGGATCAACCGGAAACAGGAGAATTTCGAGTTGCAACAGGTTATCACTCTTGAGGAGCTCAGAGGTTTGCAGCAGGAAGTTGAGAGTGTCACAGTTTCAGAACCAATTATCGAGTATATCGTCAGATTGGTACAGGAGACACGTGATGATCCAAAGATCTCAGTTGGAGCCAGTCCACGAGGATCTCTCGGTCTACTCAATGCCTCCAAGGCATGGGCCTATCTGAATGAGCGTGATTTTGTCAATCCTCAGGATGTACAGGATGTCTACCTCCCTGTTCTGGCTCACAGAATAATTCTACGGTCTGGTGATGTTCTCACCGGACTCACACCCGAATCTGTGCTCAACGATATCCTTGAGCAGGTCGTCGCACCCAGGATTGAATAGGATGGAATTCACCTCCAATGCCGCCCAGTACGGGTGGTACCTTGCAATTGCTACCCTGATCATGGCCGTCACACAGGATCTGAACTGGATTCTCGCATTTGTGATAGTTGGTTCACTCCTGTTTCTCTACCGGTACGAGAACAATACGTTGCCCGAGATAATAGTTGAGAGGCATGTTAAGGGTAAGAATTTCAAGGAAGGAGATCATATCGATGTCCGATTGGTGATAACTAACTCCTCTGATGTTGAGTTCCGTGGTGAGATCGTTGATATCCTGCCTGATTATTCTGCAGTCTGGGAGGGAAGCAATATCAACCTCATGATTATTCCACCTCACCAGCAGAGAGAAATGATTTACCAGGTTCTCTTTGAACGCCGGGGTAAATACACTATAGGTCCCGTTAAATTCCGCCACCATACACCATCTCTGACAAGAGAGAAGCACTTTGAGATTGATTCACTTAAAGAAGTCATGATCATCCCTCAACCACAGAAAATCACCCGCTATAACCTCCCTACCACACTTCTGACATCTCTTGGAGGACTGTTCAGATCCAAACTGGTGGGTGATGGGATGGATTTCAGCGGAGTCAGAGAGTATCGATTGGGCGACCCCATGAGGAGGGTAAATTGGAAGGCAACAGCCAAGCACAATACACTCTATTCCAATGAGTTTGAGGTTAATCGATCTACCACAGTGATTATTGTGTTGGACCTGACAGAAGAGAGCTTTGAACTTGCAGATACCTCAGTACGGGCAGCTCTTGGTCTGGCAGAATTCTTGATGAATTCCAGGACCCGAGTGGGAATCATTACTCTTGGAGAATTTATTCTCCACATCCCCGTTCGAGGAGGAAGGAGGCATCTCATGGAAATAACTCAGCATATGACTATGGTGTCATCAGTC
>JAEOUB010000432.1 GCA_016839545.1 Candidatus Kariarchaeota archaeon
CTCCTTTTACTCTCGAATGTGTCACAGACCAGAACAGGATGGCAACCACGATCACACAAGAAGGTGCCTCGTTTTTTGCAGAGGGTGAATGTCCTGAGTGTAAAACTCCCTACCGGTATGATGTCTCAAATGGGGATGCATTGAGGGAAATAGCCACTATTATTGGACCTCGTGTGGATTCATCACAGGCGATTTTCCAAGACCTCATGGGAATAAAAATCAGGATATCCGGCCCAGGAGAGATTGCGTACTATGCACAAGCCGCACCAGCAGTGAAAGCAATTGGATTTGAACTCCCAGTATTTGTGAAATACAAACGTGCATTCTACAATTCGACCTGGATTGAGAAGCTCGGTAAAATGCTCCATGACCGCAATCAGGGAAGCCTGCATCAGGATCGACTCTTTGAGATACTTCGAAAACGTGTGGATGGAGAAAAGTCCGAAGATATAGTGCTGATTCAGGAAGCAGAGGAAGAGATGGAAGCTTTCATCACTGGAGAATTCGAGAAACTTCTTGCTGGAAAGCAAGGAGTGGATCCTTTGAAATATATGGGATGGCAATTTGGCCGCTTCACACCACAGAAATTCGGTCAGGAAGTTTCATGGGTCTGGTTTGATATGGCATTACAAACCGGTCTCTCTGATTACATCGCAGCCTACAAAAGAATGTACCAAGCAAATTCAACACTTGGAGGTTACTATTTCATCAATAGCCTACTCTAAAAGTGAGGCGTAGATATTCTCATACTGCGGGACAATTGTACTTGGGGAGAATTTATCGATAATTCTCTTCCTTCCTTGCAATCCGTAGGTATTGCGACTCTCATCATCTGCCATCAATTTGGAGAGTTTTGAAACTGCATCCTCAAGATTATTGCTCTCATAGAGCAATCCATTCTCTTCATCTATGCAGATCTCTGGGATCCCTCCCACGCGTGGTGCAAACACCGAGGTTGCACTTGCCATGCCCTCAGCAATAGTGAGTCCAAAAGACTCGGTTTTACTAGTTGAGGCAAGGATAGATGACTGGGCTATGAGATCAGGTATGTCTCGCCGTACACCTAGAAATTTTACCTTGTCTCTGATACCGAGTTCACGTGACTTTCTCACACAGATTGGATACTCAGGGCCATAGCCTACCAACTGCAGGGTCCAATCAGGATGCTCTTTCACCACTCCAGCAAATGTCTCAATCATGAATGGTAGCTGTTTGATAGGACGGAAATTAGATGCTTGGATCACCCATTTCTGTTTCTTACCATCAACTGGTTTGAATTCCTCCGGTTCAATAAAATTGTGAACCACATTGACGGAATCTTTGCCAAGGGCAAAGAGCTCCTCAGTTTCAGCTGCAAGGAATTTTGAAACTGAGGTGACTGCATCACTGTTCTGAAGAGCGAGAGTAATAGTAGAATTGTAACTGGGACTGCCACCCAAGGTATGGGTATCAGACCCATGGGCCGTTGTGACGATTTTAACACCGGTAGCCTGTTTTGCTAAATATGCACTGACAGCGTGTGGGATTGTATAGTGTGAATGAATCACATCGATATTATATTTCCGTACAATCTCAATCATTTTGGAGGCTGCCTGAATCGTGTAGGGTGATCCAATATCAGTGAAGAGAGCGTAATCAGGTTGTTCTACCAGGTGAAAGGTCACATTCTGTGGTGGTGGTATATGCTGCATGAAAAAGGGTTCCCTGTAGAAAAGAAAATGGACATCATGACTCCGTCTGGCCAGTTCTAGACCGAGCTTAGTGGCAACAAGACCTGACCCTCCCAGAGTAGGGAATCCAGTAATCAGAATCCTAGCCAACTGATCGCCACCACAACATCCCTAATGGTGGTTGAGAGTAGAAAAAGATCGTGAAATCAGATTGAAATTATTCTGAAAACATATTTCAAACGGGTGAGAATCCATCATTTTTTGAAACTTTTCTACATCGTAAGTTTATGATTGCTCTGATGACCATATTTGCACATCAAGACGATGAGACATTCTCTGCAGGAGGGACACTGGCATCTTATGCCGAACCAGGGGGGATTGCTGTCACAGTCTCATCAGATCCGGGAAGGCGAGAGGAATTCAATGAGGCTTGTAGGATCCTGGGTGTCAAAGGTATTATCCTCGAAAACGAGGAGATCAGTGCGACCAATGAGAGACAGATTACCCAACAGCTTGTAGAGCTGATCCGAACACACAGGCCGGACCATGTGATAACTCATACAGAGTTTGATTATCATCATGAGCATCGTAGAGTAAGAAAGCTAGTGGAGGAGGCAGTCGAATGGGCAAGCCATACTACATCAAATGCAGTTGCCCATCAGGTCAAAAGCCTCTGGGCCGCAGAGACCACCGTGTTGATCCCGTTCCCAGAAATCTATATTGACATCTCAAACTTCCATGACAAACAAATGCAGGCAATAGCTTGCTATGAAACACAGTCACATAAAGGTGGAAAGGGGTTTTATTCTAAGTTTCACTCCAAGAGAACAGAATTGAGAGGTATACAGGCAGAGGTAACCTATGCTGAGGCGTTCACACAAATACCCATTGCTCTTGCTGGCTCATTCAAGCCCGAAAAGGTGTATACACGATTTCCCTACTGAAGCGCAAGCTTGACTGCATCTATGAAATTATCTGTCTCTATGACGTGGTCCGCGACTTTCACAATCTTATCTGACTTAGGATTAATTGCCACAGTCCTGTGACTCAATTCAAACATCTCCACATCATTGACATTATCTCCGATAGCAATACTACTTTCCAGAGAGTGGCCGTTGGATTCCATGATTTGGCGTATAACAATTGACTTTATGCCCACTGTGGTGTAGACGGAACCGTCAATGATACCGTTGGTCTGACCAATCTGGTTTGAATACGCCTCATTTGCACCCACTTGACGCTTAACCTCATCGACCATGACATCAATACCCCCACTGAGGAGTACGACATGATAACCCTGTAATTTGAGGAGATCTATCCCCTCTTTGGCACCTTTTATCAATTCAGGTGGATTGACTGCGGCATTGAGCTCTGCATAGGGGCGACCTTTCCACAGGGCGACGTCGAGATGTGCCCATTCGTCATAGGTAATCTCTCCATTGTAAAACCGTGCCGAGTGATCCTCCATCTCATCTATAAGGTTGAAGTGGCGATGGACCAATTCCCATGAAGAGAGACCGGTGGTGAGTGTACCATCAACATCGACAAAGGCGTATTTTACCACATTTTATCAGGGGGAATCATTACTTAAGAGAGAATCTGTTTGGATAGCATCGCTCCAGAAGGGTTTAGATTGCCTTGAACATCTCTTTTGCCAATGCTGCCTGAGTCTTGTGCTGGATCATAGGAGTGGGATAATCATAGAGATCAAGTGGTCTCTGTTTCTCAAGATTGTGGATCGATCGTGATGTGAGATCCCTGAGCTCTTCGACATATTCCTTGATATAGATACAGTCTTTGTCAAATTTCTTCTGTTGTGACCAAGGGTTGAAAATCCTGAAATATGGCTGAGCATCCGCTCCTGTGGATGCCGCCCATTGCCAGTTACCATTATTGACCATGGTATCATAGTCGATTAATTTACTTGCAAAATATCGCTCACCCCAGCGCCAGTCGATATGGAGATCCTTAACCAAAAAAGAGGCCACTACCATGCGAATGCGGTTATGCATGTATCCTGTCCTATTCAGTTGACGCATCCCAGCATCGACAATTGGAAAACCAGTTTTGCCATCACACCATTTCTCAAACCGATCACGGTCCGTGCTCCAGGCGATCTTGTCATATTTCTGCTTGAACGCACCTTTGAACAGGTGTGGAAAGTGGATACTCAGGTAGATATAAAAATCTCTCCAGTAGAGCTGTCTGATAAGAGGGGAGTCTATACCGAAGATAGAGTCAAGAGTATGGTATACCTCTCTGGTAGAGACCTCTCCAAACTTGATATAGGATGATAGGTCTGTTGTCCCACGAATTGATGGAGTATTTCTGGTCTCATCGTATGTATCGAAATCCCCAATCCTGGAGAGTATTTTCATAGCATGGGTCCTTCCACCAGGAGCCCAGAGATGGGGGTTGGACTCAGGTGCCAATCGTGTTGGGAGTGAGGAATCAGCATTGGCAATATCCAAATCTGCGAAAGTGCCATCAGGTAAGGATTGTGGCTGAGGTGGAGGGGTCTGCTTAGCCTTCTTGTAGAAGGGGGTGAAGACAGAATATCGTCCACCTGTATTCGTAGTAATGGCATGGGGGTTGGATATAACAGCATCCTGATACCGGAGAAAGGGAATACCCAATTCCTCACATCGGCCCTGTATTGCATTCGACCGGCGGATTGAGTAGGGTGAATAATCAATATTCTCGAAGACAGCGTTGAGATCATGGTTCTTTACCAGTTCTTCAATAATATCTACAGAGTCTCCCATGAAATAGTACAGTTGAGAACCGTGCTCTCGGAGGTCATCATCCACCTCTCTGAGTGCAGATAACATATGCTCTAGAGCATTGGGATTGCGATTTACCAGGTTCTTGTCGAAGATAAATGCACAGATGAGCTTGGAAGATCTTGACAGTGCTCTGATCAGTGCAGTGTTATCGAATAAACGCAGATCTCTACGAAAGATATAGAGCGATAGGCCAAAATCCTTCACCATATCGTGAAGAATTTGTTGTCAAATTAAAGATCATATGTTGAGGATAATTCCTGATGAATTACAGATAACCAGACTTATACAATGCATACGCACGACATCTGTATTACATACCTATCTCCCATTTCGTTTAATGTGTCTTATGTGTATTCTGGCC
>JAEOUB010000433.1 GCA_016839545.1 Candidatus Kariarchaeota archaeon
CAAATTCTCAGAAATTTTGTTAATTCAATTGTTCTCCAGAATACGGTGAAAAAACCTGATCTCTTTGATGAATGGAGCCAAAGTTTTGGATATGAAACAGACCAATTCATTGAGCTACTGTTCTCAAGAACAGAGCTAGTCGAAGGATTTGGGTATGACAAATCAATCGGCATACTACCAGATATTTGGCCTTATGTAGAAAACAGATCTGACCTGAAAGAAGTGGTCATGGACAAATTGTCAGCTGCAGTTTCTACAATTGAAGATGCATCTCCTTCTGAGAGACAATTCTTCATGGAAGATCTCTATCTGCTTGAGGAGGAAATACTGGCATTTATTGAGCAAAGCCAGAAATGGACGAACGTCAGAACAGTCCTTGAGGAATTTGAACCTGAAACTCCACCTAAAAACCAGATAGAGTCACTTCGTGCGCAGATGGAAGAAAATGCAAGAATGTTGGAACAAAAAAACAATAAGGGATAGATAGAACACCAACAACGGATCATATGACTTAAAGTTACTTTGAAGTTTCATCATTCAATGAGTCCCCACCATACTAGCCAGGATGGAATCAAATCCAATGCAGTGGATCTGGACAAAGTAGAAACGGTCGACGACCTGGTGAATCAGTGGGGAGAGTCCCGGGTCTTCTCTGGAGGACATCTTGCTAAAGGAGTAGAGATATTGGACCGAGCAAAGAAAGAGGGTGCATCTATCATGGTCGGCCTTGCTGGGGCAATGGTACCAGGGGGAATGAAAAAAGTCATTGTTGCCGCGATGAGAGCTGGTTTTATTCAAAGCTTAACAACAACGGGTGCAATGATAACACACGATTTGATAGAAAGTATTGGAGGTGCACACACACACTCTGTGGAATATAAGGATGACAACGAATTGAAAGAACGAGGAATTGATAGAGTATATGATGCATTTGTCAAGCCTGGATCATTTGAGAGTTTTGAAGATTTCATTAAAGAGGCATTGAAATCTCTCATTCAAAGAGAGGCGAACAGCCAAGTCATACTCACACCTTCTGAATTAGTTGACTATCTCGGGTCTCTCATTTCAGACAATGAATCAATTGTAAGAACCGCACATGAATTAAAAATCCCAATTTTTGTTCCTGCACTGTCCGACTCTGTGTTGGGCCTTCAGATTTGGTTGTTCTCACAGTTTAATCCTCTGATTATTGATGCTACCAAAGATTTAGGGAAAATCCAAGACAAATACCATGAAAGAGAAAAAAATTGTGCCTTCATACTCGGAGGGGGAGTGCCAAAAAACTATACACTACAAGCTGCCCTCATGGCATCGAGACAGTATAATTATGCAGTACAGGTGACTATGGATCGTGTGGAAACGGGAGGTCTCAGTGGAGCGGACCTTGAAGAAACGAAATCCTGGGGAAAGCTTGAACCTGATGCAGAGACGGTCACAATAATTTCTGATCTTACAATTGCACTTCCAATCATAATCCGATCACTCCTCGCACGCCAGAATGGAGAATAGGTATGGAATACTTTCGAGTCAAGAATTTGAGTCTCTCGTATCTTCGAGGGGAGTTCAAACTGGAGAGCATATCTATTAATTTGGACGAGGGGAAACTACTACTCATCAAAGGACCGAATGGAAGTGGAAAAACGTCAATTCTCAAAGGAATTTCAAGCCTCCATCACTCGGAGATAAGAGTCAGAGCGGATGAAATGGAGATTTCTTCCGATCCAGTAATTGTCTATAACGACCCTCGGGAACAGATAATCACATTCAGTGTTAGAGAAGAGATTTCCTCCAAATTAAGTTACAAAGGTGTAAATCGTGATCTCAGGAAATCACTTGTCGAAGAGATAGCAAAGGAGTTCTCGATACAGACCTTACTCCCAAATGACCCAAGGAAGATATCCAGTGGAGAGCAACAGATTATTGTGGGATTAGCTCAATTAATTGACGGACCCGCAATTATCCTTTTAGATGAACCACTCAGATTTTTAGACAGTGACAATATTGAGAGATTTGTTTCTTTTCTAAAACAGCTTAAGGCTATGGGGAAAATCATAATAATTTCAACTCACTCGTCTTATTTTGACAGGATTGCAGACGACACACTTTCTCTGGGTGTTCAAGAGCAATCTGAGAAATACTCATTTCTCCCCTCAAATGATCCTGAGGTTTTTCATATCTTAGGGCAGTTGGGATACACAAAACCGATATTGAATGCAGATTTCAGATTCCCACGATGTGGGTTGATTGTGATACAGGGAAGCAATGGGAGCGGTAAAACTCTCATTCTCAAATCTCTGGCACGAATGACGAAAGTAAAAGATGGAAAGCTTGATTTCCCACATGATATTGGCTATCTCCCTGAGAAACCTGAATATCTATTTTCTAAACCAACGGTTCGAGAAGAACTTCAGGGTCTTGATATACCGTCAGTACTTCAAAATGTAGCCCATCAATCACCATTCCATCTATCAACTGGTTACATGAAGCTTCTTGCGATTACAAAATTGCTCTCAACATATGATACAGTACTGATGGATGAACCATTCCAATCCCTTGACAAGAGATTTCAAAATTTTGTGAAAAAGGTACTACATGAAAGTATTTCTGAAAAGCTGGTGGTCTTAACGACCAATAGAGAACTCTCCGAACTTGATCTGAACGTCGATCAATCGAATATTTGGGTGACAGGAAATGGATCTTGAGAACAATCCTTCAGGTGATTTCTTCACC
>JAEOUB010000434.1 GCA_016839545.1 Candidatus Kariarchaeota archaeon
CAATTGAGCTGGTCCAGACTGCGGATGGTTATGAAGTCCAGTTCAAGGATGTCAGTATTGCCAACGGTCCTTCTCTCTTTGTCTATCTCAGTGAGAAATCTACATTCAGTGGTCTGAATGATGATCCTGGAAACTATGTTGACCTAGGACCTCTGTCAGCAAATTCTGGAACGTTTCGTAAGGCATTTGATACTCTCCCAGGCTTTGAAGTCGGTTCTGTTTTGATCTGGTGTGATCCGTTTGCAGTAGTGTTCACCTATGCCACTCTTGGATAGATATCATTTAGCAAAATACAATGAGAATTCGGTAATCCACATAAATAACTCATAAACCATACAAAAATAATGGAAATTGAGAAACTTTGGACTTATCTGGCAACAGGTGATCCTGAGAGTCAAAAAAGAATTGATCAATTTCCACCATCACCAGACCGGTCATTAATGGAATATCAACTTAAAGCATCTATGAGATTGCCCGATCGATCGATCGACAGGTACTGCTGGGTCTCACCATGAATATTATACTATACTTTTAATACTAATCGACATTAGTCCAATATTTGGATTATCACACGATTTGAGTAGATTCCCTTATCCATTGCTGAATATTGAATTTTTGTTTGGGTTCCCAAACTTTTCGTAGTTTCGGCTACCCGAACTTACCTGATTGTTTTAATATGGCTAGTGGGGAGTGTATCTACGGGAGTTCGGACTACCAAACATAGGTGGTCAGAACTTCATGGATTGTGAGAGGATGGTTATCACCACAAATCTTGAGAACAGTGCCTCCTTTGAGGCAAATTCCATCATCAGGATGGAAAACGTAACTGCAGGCTATCGCGGTAAGACTATTCTTCACAATATCAGCTTTGATATGCCCAAGGGTTCATGCTGGGCTATTATTGGGCCAAGCGGAGCGGGTAAGACCACTCTGTTCAAACTGATAACAGGACTTCTCAGCCCCAAATCCGGGACTGTTGAGATCCTTGACACTGATCTCTCAAAGAACCACAAGAAAGGCTGGAAAGAGATCAAGGGCAAAGTGGGATATATCCCCCAGAACCTGGGTCTTGTCAAGAACATGGATGTCAAAACCAACATCCTGCTCGGAGCTCTGGGTAGAACCTCACTTCTGCCATCCCTTTTTGGTATGATGACTGTGGATGACCACAGAAAGGCCGACGAGATTATGAAGCAGGTGGGCATTGAACACCTCAAGAATAATAGTGTCAAGACCCTGTCAGGCGGAGAGAAACGCAGAGTGGCAATTGCCCGAGCATTGCTCCATGGTCCTGAAGTCCTGGTTGCAGATGAGTTGCTCAGTGAGCTCGATGGCATCTCTGCTGAGAATGTCAGCCGTCAGATCAAGAAATTACAGGAGGAAAATGGAACCTCCATCATTTTGATCGAGCACAATATTGAGGCTGCACGGGCACTTGCTGATACTCTCATTGTTTTGAGTGAGGGGCAGATTGTTGCAATAGTTGATTCCAACGACACTGATCATTACAATCAAGTGAGGACGCTGCTTGCTCATGACTGAGGTAATCGTTGATGAACCGCCTCAGATAGTGGAGAAACAGGCCAGACAGGTCAACATCCTGTCCATCAGTACCATCTTTCTGGTCATCACTGTGTTGACTGGTATTACCCTTTCCCAGTTGAAGTTCTTCAGGCTGTTCAGTAGGACTTCTGTAGTCGAGATCTTTGGATTCTTTGGTCAGAACTTCTTCCCACTGTCAAGCAGTGAGGCAGTCCATGCAAGTATCAGATATGCCATGGTAGAAACACTGCAGATTGCACTGGTGGGTACCTACTTTGGGATTTTTCTGTCACTTCCTGTTTCAATCCTCGCAGCAAAGAACCTGATGCCACGTCATATATTCATTCCTGCACGGCTCGTCCTTTCAGCCGTGAGAACAGTCCCTTCTCTGATCTGGGCTCTACTATTTGTTATTAGCTTCGGAATAGGCCCACGATCAGGTGTCATCGCCCTTGCAGTCTACACTATGGGGTACCTCGGCAAATTCCAGTACGAGACCTTCGAAGGTCTACCCAGTGATTCAATTGAGGCACTTACTGCCCTTGGCGCTGGTAAACTCCAGATCATCCGATATGTGGTTCTTCCTGAAACTGCCAATGAGCTGATATCTCAGGTTGTTTTCATGTTTGAGTACAACGTTCGAGCCTCTAGTATTATTGGGTTCGTCGGTGCGGGAGGCATCGGTTTCCTGCTTGCCAATTACATCGCCTACTTCCAGTTCCAAGCACTGGCTGCCGCACTTCTGTACATGCTGGTTATCGTGGTACTCATCGACTTTCTGGGTTCTAAGATCCGTGATCAGTTCCAGGATCCCAACTTCAAGGATCTGAATCTATAGAGGTGGCACTATGGACTATCACGATTTTTCGCTTACTATTTTTTTGATAGCTTTACAAAATATCGAAAAAAGTGGGAAATCAGGTGCTTTTGATACAAAACTGGGCAAGGTTCGCCTTTCCGAACTTTTTGCACATTCCAAAACTGGAAAATGTTAGGGTCTCCAAACATATCGTGTTTTTTATATAGAATTGGTGATATTGAAGAATTGGCGACTTCCACAGGTGTTCGTGCAAGCGAACTTTTCTAACTGTTTTCTCCTGAAGCCTGTACCCGGACATCTAGTGTCGCTCGTGATATCTATGACAGAGAACGGATATGTATTACAATCAAGAACCTTGCTTCTGATTATTGTAGGCTCAATAATTACTGGTTTGATTATTGGTGGATTTATTGGTTTTGCAGCCGCACCTGACGGGGGAGAGAATTTTGATCTCCCGCCCAAAGATGTCTTTGTGATGGGGTTCATTCCCACTACACCTGAGAATGCAGATACGGTCACAACCAACGCACAGCCACTGGTAGATTTCCTATCAGCTCAGATGGGTATCGACGTGGAGATTTACCCAGTGACCAATGGCTATGAGACCATGATAACTGCATTTGAATTAGGACAGGTTGATGCTGCGATTCTGGATGGAACGCCTTCCCATTTCGTGGTTGAATCAGGCAATGCTGAGGTAGTTCTGGCAGAGCTGAGATCTGCGAATAATGCTCCATTTTACAATGCCGCCGCCTGGGTACGTGCAAACTCCTCTATTGACTCTGTGGAGACCATGCTCAACGGAAACTATGTCAGCTCTCATACATCTGCCACAGGTACTGCCGGGATGGTTATGCCACTGGGTACACTCATTGACGAGGGGTACATGGATGCCACTGGTATCGAGTCTACCGATGAACTCCTTGCGAAGTATTTTGCCAACTCGACTATCGGTGGATCGTATGGTGGTGCTCTCCAGCGTGTTCTTGACGGTCAGGCAGATGTTGCGTTTGTTCGGGATACCACACCTCTTGACCTCTTTCCAGACAGGGCAGATGAGTTGAGATTACTCTATACCTTCGGAAAGGTCCCCTCACACCCTGTGGTCGTATCTACCGAGCTTGCAGATGGTTGGAAATTCAAATTTGTCGAGGCAATGCTGTCGCTGAACGATCCTGCCAATGCAGAAATCGTTGACAATCTCTACGGTGCACCTGGGCTTGTTGGTGCCAACAACCTCCACCTGCGGGATGTCTCTGCAGCTGTATCCAAACTACCCTGGCTGGAAGAGACTATCCTTGGTGACAGGGACTAGCTCTTTTGTCTAAAGCGGTACTAACCTTTTCTTATCAATTCACGAGTCTCCCCAACCGTTTTTATCCTCAGTCTGTTCAAACACTCTTGTAATGACCGAAACAATGACTGAGTCTCTACCCGAGGCAAAGCCTGGTAGTAAATCTGAGATGGATTTCAACTCGCTGGGGATTCTCACCCTGTGGGCTCTCCCTCTCATTGTATCTGCCGCACATTTCTCGACCGGTGGAGCATCCTGGATGGTCTCATTATTCCTGATCCTGCTAGTAAAGATCTTTCCACGACTCTATATCAAGCCGGTGGCACAGGTTGTCTACTGGTTAGGTAGATTGACATTCTTCTCCACCAGTATGAACCGTGACCCCCGTTCTATCCGGCTATCGTGGTTTGTCCTGGTTGGATCACTGATCAACACCGCACTCCTGTTTGTGCTGGCATCGACTATCACTACCATCATCCCCCTTCTGCTGGTGATCTACAAGAGGAAATGGGTTATCCGCACCATGTACGTGCTGACCTTTGCTCCCCGTCGTGAGTATGTCTACTATACCTCAGCCGAGGATAGGCAGAAACGTATAGAGATGAAGGAGCAGCTGACGCTCAAGGACTCAGGCTACTACTACTTCCAAGGTCCCACCCGAATGACCTCTCTGATCGGTTACTCTTTGATTGTACTGACACCATTTGCACTGATCCTCATCCTGGTGCCGTTGACTGTAGTTGCCATTCTCACCTCTGGTCTTGATGTACCCTCAGATTTCATCGATTCTATCACGAGGGAGGGGAGACAGTTTGCTACAGTAGGTATCCTGGCAATTATTCCATATCTCATACTTGAGATCCCCTTCTTCAGGGGTAAAACACTGTCACAGTGGACCACCTACAAGTTCGCCCCCAATCTCATTGAATCTCTCTCATCCAACAAGTTCAAACTAGGTCTCCTCTCAGGCGAGTACTATATCGAGGAGGACAGCATGATGCTGGATATGAGCGAGTCCACCGGTTTCTTCTCCATCTTTGGCAATGGCAGACTATTTTCAATCCTTGTCACCCCACTGGCATTTGTGTCAGTGCTTTTCCGATTCATCCTGAAGTCGATAGATTATCAGGCACTGGAGAACACCGACGCCATTGATTTTCTGGGACGATTTGTCCAGAGTGTCAACCTACTAAATCCCACGGGAAATGATGAGGTGGCATCCTATATCTTCCTGGGTCTGATTGTCATTGCTCCCATTGTGCTGTCATTCATCCTGCCCCTGATCTGGGTGATATCAGATGCTGAGCTCAAACGTGCCTCCTGGTCGTATGACGAGGTATCCGAGGATTTCACACCTGAGATATCCGACGTGGAGAATGTGGGCAAGAGTATTCTGAACCTGTTCAAGGTCGTACTGGGTGTGGGAGCCATCTCATCACTGGCAACAAATATCACTATCATCGTTCAGGAGTCGGCTGCCAACGGTTGGCTTATCACTGCAGTGGTGGTCATTATCGGGTCAGTACTCACTTTGCCTGGTGCCTTCTTCATGGCCTACCGCTATCTTGCCAGTGGTAATCATGCCCGTGGTGTAAATCTCATCCGGTTCTCAGGATCCCAGCGTAGTTCAATTGGAGTGGGAACAATCTCGCGTGATTACAGTTTGGAGTACAAACTACTTGATCCTCCTGAGGAGATACGGAAGCTCCTCGGTATGACCGAGACTGAGAATGTCGAGGAGTACCTGGAACATGCTGGACAGACTCTTCCCCAGCCTGAGGACGAGGTTACCTACGAGACCGTATCAGAGTCTGAAGACGCTGTGAAACCGGCTGATGAGGGTTCTGATGCCACTTCTGAAACCCCATCAGATGGAGACGAAAACGGCTCACAGTAGTATACAGGTTGTCTCCTCAGCCTTTTTCCATACCACTCACTGCATTCCCAACTGCCAAAATTATGGAAAAATGCTCGCTCATGGCCTAAAAACGTGGTTCTAGTACACACGTGCTGATTAACTATATATAATCAAAAGACCCTATATTTATTAGTACTGGCAGTGGTACTGAGTGATACTTCATGAACTTCATATTCAAAGTCTGTGTCAATGTCAAATCTGAAGACGACATTATAGACCTCTTGAGTTACATGGATGACCACCTCTGTCTCGGAAAAATCATACCCAGAGATCCTATTGGACTCTGCCTTGGTGTGATCAACATCGATGTCGATGGAGAGGAGATCAAACTCGCAATATGGATGGTAAACGAGAAGGTCGATCGACCCTGGGTACGACTCGGTGGTACCAGCATCGATTTTGATGCAAGTCATTTCCAGGAGATTCTCGAGAAACATGCCCACAAACTCATGGAAGAGACATGGGGCAACGTTTGATTATACAGACGATACAGGCAACCCAAATGATACACTGATCAATGGAATTACCTTCGGTTCCTCAAATAGCTTGAATACCTCTGCAGAATGCTCTGTCGGGATCTCAAAATTCTGTAAAAACAATTGACCAAAGGTATCCAGTGCTTCTTTGATAAAATGCGACCGGTTCTTGGAAACCAGCACAAAGGCGATTTCTCCGCGCACATTAATCAAAATATGCCTATCATGGAACGCTATCTCTTTGAGCGTGGTTTCAATACCAAGGCTCTCGCCCATAAGTGAGGTTGTCGCCGATACGAGTCCGGAGAGCAGTTGGGCATTCCACAGCTGTTCAGTGCGGTTGAAATCGTAGGAGTACAGGGCGACACCATTGGCATGGACTACGAGCAGTTTCTCTATCTTTTGAGGTAGCAGGAAGGAGATATCATTCTTGCCAAAGTAGGTAAAGGCAAAGAGGAAGACTCCTACGGAGATGAGGCTATATCCCCCCACGTAGAAGATATGGATCCCAAGTGAGATATTCTGGCCGGTGCGGATCAGCAGGTAGCCTGGAAAACCGACAGTGGGTCCCACAAGAAATGCCAGCACACTACCCAACCTCATGGATTTTAGCGATTTGATCTGCTGCAGGTTATGTGCATATTCAAGATTGGAATTCAGCCCTCTGATCACCCAGAAGCCGGTGAGCAGCACTCCACTGCCGGCAATGAAGAAGCCAAGATCTGCCCAGAACCCCACGTGGTAGTATTCTACCAGGAAATCACTCTCCATCTGAAGTGACACCATTAGTAAAGATGTCTTCGAGAAGAATTCTGCAATCCACAGTGTATAGCTTGCCACGGGGTAGGTAATCACTGCAACAATCTTGATGGGAGACAGGTCTCCTGAGAAGATTGCGATGAAATATGTGAAGATTGAAAACGACAGTACCAAGAAAAGAAAGGCGATGGAAAACGGTCTCCAACCCATGTCCTCAGGATAAATTCCCCCGATAAGCAGGAAGGTATTGCTCAGCCCCCAGCAGAGCAGTATCGAGGTCATCAGCAGGATTAGGTGAATGGATTTTTCCAGCTTGAAATACAGCCGGACCGTTGTAAAAATCCCCACGAGACTCGCCATGATATTCATGCCCAATGTTGCAGTGAGCAGAAATGCAGGGGCGAGCACAACATACTACATGCTTCGGGGACATTAATAGGTTATGGGCAGAAATTCTAACTGAGATAAAATAACATGATATGGGGTCTCATTATTCGAATTCTTTGATATTTCGTAATTAGTTTCCACTGAAATTGAGCAGAAAGAACTCAAGGTCAGCTACACTTCAGGTTTCCAGCAGGATACTGCCATTCCAAAATAAGTTGGTAGTGCATAATCACTGTAGACAGGTTGCCACTCCAGTCTCTCCAACATTCTCTGGATGAGCCCCATGCCGAATATGCCACAGGACGCCGCATCATCATGCAGATTGAGCAATTCCATGTACTTTTCAGGTGTTGGCTCATCAATCCACTCCATCACACCCTCGTCGAAGGGTTGGGCATTGTCATGAAAGCCGTACTCATGGTGGGAGTCGTGTCGATGGCTCAGATCTCCTGAGATAACCACAGAGACATTATGCTCCTCCATCATTGGTGCATCCAGCAAATTCAGCAGCACGTCTGCCACACCGTTGATTGACTCGAGATTGCCCTCCTCACCTGCATTCATTGGCAGAGAGAACATCACTACCTGAGGGCCTTCCGGACTGGAAATAAAATGCAGAGGAATTCCCTCTCCCCAGGAGATCTTGATGGGAAAGTTGGCATCGGCAAGAATGACAGGAGAAACCTTGATGCCCTCCTGTTCCAGCAGGAGGTGAAAGATCTGTGCTAGCTGTGAGTTGGCTGGGAAGATCTGCTGTTGTACCTCGCCTTTCTCATGGAAATACTGCCATCCCTCGAGAACTGAGTTGAAATTGACCAGCACATCTGTGGGGTGCATGTAGCCATGAGGTGAGGTGATAAAGACGATCTCAATGTTGTCATCTCTGATTTCCTGACCTATCTGTTCCATTCTCTGCAATAACTTGTCAGCAGCAGCTTTTCTCTGGGGATCATCATCTCGACCAGGTTCCATACCGGGGATGATCACTCCCCCATGTGGGACGAGATAGATGGATTTGAGTGGCACAATTTTCTTGTAACTTGATTATTTATGTATCTCTCTGAAGGTGCAATCAGTCCTCGTCCTCTTCATCCAGATTGTGCTTGGCTCTCATTCTATCTAGATAGTCCACACGGCGACTGCTACCCATACTGCTCAGGTAAGAGGAGTGCATGCTTGATTTCATAGATCTGGCATAGTTCTGCTGTTTCTTGGAATATTCCAGATCAATGGCATTGACCTCCATCATCTGTATCTTGTCAAGAATTGCCTGTTCCTTGGACCCCAGTCCGGTCAGATCATCTATCAATTTCTTCTGTAGTAGGATTGCTCCATCAAAGTCACGTTCACGCAACTTTTTCTGGATCTCAAGCTCGCGTTCTTTGACCCGTTCTAACTCTACAAATTCCATGACTCTCCTGTTCTCTTCCATGATCAGGTTCTCATCTGAAGTGATACCGATGGAGAATACACCTGAGATATCGGTTGACTCAAGTGGC
>JAEOUB010000435.1 GCA_016839545.1 Candidatus Kariarchaeota archaeon
ACAATTTTGGGAAGAAAGAAGATATAGCCTTCTTTTCAGCTGGAAGAGAGCACCAGGAGATCAAACTGGGCTTTGGGTACTGGTTTGACAAGGAGAACTACCTGAAGGGTGAGATTGGCGATATCAAGATCTACAGGTAGCATCAAGACAATTATCCAATTTCATACTCAGGTAATAACTCATATCAATTTATCTTTCAAACTGAGCTGTGAACAGAATCCTCAAACCCTTACTTCCCTCATTCTTCATCCTTCTCATTGTTCTCTTTGCCCTTCCTCAGGAGAATAGTCTTGACACCCTAATCTCGTCTCTACTAGTCCTGACGTGGGGGTATTACATCTTCATGGTCGGTATCCCATCATGGAATTTCTCCAAGGACTCGCTTCTCCGGAATCCTCTATTTGTCATCCTGACCGTCATTCTCATTCCCTTCCTGTTACTTATCGCCGCGGGGTCATCACTTGGCAATCTCTGGCTCGTACTTCTGTATTATCTCCTGCCTGCTATTCTCTTCTCACTTCCCCAGTTCGTTAATGAAGACACTCTCTCGGGTTACAGGTCTGTGATTCTGATAGTTTCCAATATCCTTGGTGCTGCTATCATCTGGATCGGCTTTGACCATCGTCACACCACAGTTCTGTTTGACGGATTTGTTGACATGGGCTATGTGATGAACTCCTTCTGGATGGCAGCTGTTATTCTGGCAACCTTCGGACAGTATTCAGGAGTTGTACGGACTGACAATGACAGGGATCACGGACTGATGCCCACGAGGTATGGTAATAAAATCGCAAATGTTGCCACTCCTCTGGCATCACTCATAGTCATCCCGTTTGGTCTTCTCACCGGGTTCCTCCTGTGGAATCCAGTTGATCTAAATATCGTCGATATCATCATTTCATTTATTGGCATCTACTTCACCATCGCATTGCAGGAGGAGCTGATATTCAGAGGAATTATGTTGAAAGAACTTCTTACTGTGGAGAATTTTAATAAAGAGAGATATTACCAGGCTTGTGTTCTGGTGATCACGACCATTGCATTTGCATTCACACATTGGAATAACGAGGTTCCCGAGTATGTCTACCATTACTTCTTTGCTGCATTTGTCGCAGGATTGGCTTATGCAATATCCTACATGAAAGCAGGGATGTTTGGTGCCATGCTCTCTCACACCCTGGTAGACTGGGTATGGGCTCTACTATTGAAGAGGGCTTGATGCTTATCGGTGTGTCTGTATTTTATCCAAGGCGGTTGATTAGCTCTTCTACCCTCTTCTCCAGCATGATAATTCGCTCTCCCATCTCTTCCTCGGTCAATTTATCATACCTGCCCGTGGGTCTCCCATGAAAGATCTTGAGGAGTTCTCTGCGAAAATCCATGTCCTGCAACAGTTTAGTCGATTCTACTGACCGAGTATTCCTCGTAGCTAACATAGGCTGAAAGACCTCCTCAGCTACCTGCTCTGCAGCCTCTCGCTGGTAGCCATCTGAGAAGAGTGGGGACTCAAACCAGGATATGGAGTAGATCGAATGGGGATTCAGGGATACAGCATAGATAGAGGCAGTGATGTTGGAGGATTCGGTTTCCAGATGCTCCTTAACCCGCTTCCTCACATTGTTTGAGTAGCCCACATAGGCCGTATGCAGTCGCCGCCCCCTCTTGCCCTGCAGGATATAGATCCCCGGACCCCGGGTGATGTCTGAGAGGCGATACACCTGCAGGGTCCGGGAACTGTCCCCAGGAGGATCACGACTTGTAGAATGATCCTCCTGAGAAGGTGGGAGAGATGGCACGTCGGCATCATCAGCTTGGACAGTCTGGACAGTTTGGATCGGTTGTTGGTGGTCGGTGAGCTGCTCAATTGACTCTGCAAGATCAAGGTTGAGGGGCTCAGGCTCTGTCAGGCCAGCCCAGTTGTCCATGGTCTTGATCATGGCATACTTGAAATCGTTGAGCAGGTACTTGGTCACTCCGACATCCACCTGGCGTTCTCTCACCCGGTTGACCACCGTCTTCCTGATCTCGGCAACCCCCGTTCTACCACTTCTGAGCTGCAGGACTGCCTGCTCCACCCGGTCAACCAGCTGAGCAAACAGTGGCAGGCGGTCAGCATATTCAACGAGGTAGACGGCTTTGGGCTCATCCTTTCGACGTGCTTTCAAGCCCCGACAGGCATCTGCCAGATCCTCGAGAAAGATGATATGCTCAAGAGACATCTGACGTGCGTGCAGTACAGAGTTAGAGGAGTGTGTGTCTGACGGTTCC
>JAEOUB010000436.1 GCA_016839545.1 Candidatus Kariarchaeota archaeon
CAGTCTCTCCCGTTAGCATGATAATACGGTACCGTCGATCCAGCTCTTTGATCTGGTGAGCAAACTCCAGTCCTGTGACATCAGCATGCAGGTTCTGGTCAATCAGACACAGGTCGATGGTACGTGTGGCAAGTATTCGTCTTGCCTCATCGGGTGTTGACGCGGGATGCGTGGTGTACATCAGTGAAAGGTAGCGGTTCAGTGAGTTGAGTACCTCTTCCTCATCATCGAGAATCATGATATTGATTCCCGGATCTGCCAACGTCACATTCCTATTTAATCCGCTTTACTAATATAAATCCTCCTCAATATGAAGAACTAGAACAGATACTCATTCCTGCAGCAGAGATTCAAGTAGAGCATCCACCTCTTTGAAATAGTTGCTCTTGGCATTGAAGAACTTGGGATCCTGATCCAGTCGAGCAATGATCTGCAAGATAAATGGACGCAAGTCCTCGAATACCTCTTTGGATGATGACCGGGTGTTGGACATGATAAATGAAAACTGGTATCTCTGGTAGAAATGGAAGAAGATGGAGTAGTTGTCAAACTTGATCAGATCTACACTGCTATCCTCGGTGAATATCTCCTGGCCCACCATGTGAATTGCAGTCATGAACCCTGAGAAGATGGTGTCAGTGAAACTCTTCAGGTCCTCCTTGTTGATGAATTTGGAGTAGACTGGGATCGAGTTGCGAGAGATAATGACTGCTCGCAGTTCCATTTTACCTTTTCCTGAGGAACTGGACTCGTTGAGAACCTGGGCCAGCAGATCCTGCGCCATCTCACTGTCCTGCTGTGACTCCAGCATTGTGAAGATCTCACGCTTCGACGAATAGTGAGCGAGTGAGTCTTCCACCAGAGTCATCAATTCATCGGTGACAAACGGCTTGATGAGAAATTTGTCTATGTTGCCCTCGTTGAGAGCACGTTTCACCAGGTTGAAGTCGTTGTGACCAGTGAGCATGATTGTGTAGCTCAGAGGGGAGAGTACCTTGACATATTCGGCAAATCGTATACCATCCATGTCCCCGTTCAGGTCGTAATCTATGATTACCAGACCGAACTCATTATTCATCAGGTACTCGTGGGCAACTTGGACGCTGGTTGATGTGACCACCGTGTAGTGCTGTGCAAATAAACGCTGGATGGCATTACAGATCTCTTGCTCATTATCTACTACCAGTATTGAGAGCTCATGATCTGCAACCCACGACATGATGAGAAGATGTAAGCATAACGTAGTATAAGAAATGTCACTTTAACCCTCAGAGCAGACTGAAATTTGGATGGTAGCCAGTTAGCCACCTACCTTAAATGTATTAAAGACACAGAAATCAATGAGGTTGTGAGCTCTATCTTCATCAAGACGGGAGAGACCCGAGAGTTAGCCTACAAGATCTTTGATGAGATCTGGAAAATACATCCCAATCTGCAGACCACCCAGTCATCAGCCTGGTGGTTCTTCATCCTGCTACCCAAACAGGAGAAGGGCTACGGCCCCCGGCAGATGATGTTCTCCTACGCCTCCAGGGCAGGTCACCTGATTGCAGTGCGAGACAAATGGCAGAAAGGGTTTGATGTGGACACTGTGGGTGAGCCCAACTCCAAGTTCATGACCACTGTGGTTGGCTGGAATAATGATGGAGATGAGGTTCATGAGGAAATAGTACACGAGGGAGCTGAGGCACATCTCTCTCCAGAAGGGTACCTTGAAGCATACAACACCGTTGATGGAAAGCAGTACGGTGCCCGAATAGAGATATCCAAGGCACATGAGCTGGGAATACACGCAAATTTTGAGGGAAGGAATGGTCATGCCAAGTTTGAGGTGTGGTCAGACCCTGATGATCCCGAGGCAGCACCCCAGGTATCCCACATCTCACCCCCTGTACTGGGCAGATTTTTCAATGTCAACCTTGTCGCCTGGCGTAAAGTCAATTTCAAGGGCATGTTCAAGACCCCCAAGGGAGAGGAGGAACTCGAGGGCCTCGGATACTTCCAACGAGTCCTGTTCAATGGCCCACTGGGACCATGGATCTGGATATGGACTGTCTTTGAGGACCATTCAGTCTTCTCAGCATTCATCCCCTACCTGGGGCTGCATAATGCCAGGAGAGCAGATGGCCACTTCTCCGACTTCATGGAGAACAGGCTGATGAAAATCGTCCCCACCGCCTATTTCCTCAACGAGGCTGATCCGGACAATAAGGAGACGAAATTCAAAAAGGTAGATGTGAAGATACACAATGCCAACCAGGACCTGTATGAGAACCTCCCAATTGTGAAATTACGCGTGAGAAACAAGGAGGGAGATCACCTAAACGTTACCATCCGAGCTCATGGACATGCCCAGTTCCATCTCGACCGTGCAGTGTTGAAACAGACCTGGATGAGTCGATGGAATTACAACGAGTTCATGGTCCATGTGGATCATATTGAAGGCAGTGTCAAGGGCAAGAGTATCAAGACCAACATGAAGGTCATGGGTGAGGGTTGGGGCAACATGGAATACACCTGGGGCATGAGTCTTTAACAATTGGCGGTTTTCCTCAACAAATACTCCAATTCAGGAGATGAAAATTTTGAAAAGCTCCTATTGAAATTGAAGGCTTTTCACTCATGATATACAGCTAATAGACAAAATACGGCAGAAAATCATCAGGAAATCTTTAGCAAGTCTTTCTCACTCAGTCCGCCTATCCATTGTCATATCCTAGACCTTTAAATGAAATCATCAAAGGCTCGTTTGGATAATATCCTTTACGAGCTTTTCCATGATGAAGGCTCAGGGGTGAAATTATGTCTAAAGATGAACTTAGTATACGTATTGCAGGTCAGAACGGAGATGGTATCTTCAGTTCCGGTGACACTCTGGCGAAGGTCTGTTCACGATCTAGTCTGGATGTCCATGGGAGCCGACTCTACCAGTCCGTTATCCGAGGTGGACACGTTTCCTACTCGGTTCGTGCAGCCAACCGTGAGGTCCGGGCACCTGCAGACTACATAGATTTACTCATTGCTCTGAGAAAAGACAGCTTTGAGGTTGACGGAGCCATGCTTCGAGAAGGATCTGTTGTCCTGTATGATGCTCAGGGCAGCAGAATTAGAGAGGATGCCACTGCCGATCTTGTCGCAAGAGGTGTCAAGATGGTCAATATACCTGCAATGGCTCTTGCCAGAGATATTGACCCATCACTGAAAGTCCTACGGAATACCGTGTTTGTGGGTGCAGCAATTGCCATGTACAAGCTGGACATTCAGATTATGAAGGATATGCTGCAAGATACCTTTGGTCACAAGGGTGATGCAGTTGTAGGCATTAACGTCAGTGCAGCACAGGCTGGTTTTGACTGGGTAAATGAGAATTCAACCCCGATCGAACATACTATGCAGTATGCAAAGAAATCAGATAACCCCGTTATTGGAGGAAACGAGTCACTTGCATTGGGTATGCTGAATGGAGGCCTACAGAGCTATTCATGGTACCCCATGACCCCTGCAAGCCCCGTAGGTAATTTCCTTTCCAAATACGGTCCTCTCCATGGATGTGTTGTCAAACAGATGGAAGACGAGATTAACGTTGCGAATTTTGCAGTTGGTGCAGGATATGCTGGTTCTCGATCTGCATGTGCCACATCAGGTGGTGGATTTGCACTGATGACAGAGGCAGTTGGATTTGCTGCAATGATCGAAGCACCTGTTGTCATGATCGAGGTTGCCCGTGGTGGTCCATCAACTGGTCTGCCCACCAAGACAGAACAAGGTGATCTGAACCAGCTCTATGGTGCATCCCAGGGTGATTATCCC
>JAEOUB010000437.1 GCA_016839545.1 Candidatus Kariarchaeota archaeon
AAGGAAGTCGCTATCAACTAGTTAAAATTGAAGAAAATTAAGACATTGTTATCTGATTTCCATAACGGGAGTTGAGGTGGTATAGATGAGTCAAGTTAGTGAAGGACCTGAAGGGTCACGAGTTCGAGCACCAATTGCTGTGATTATGGGTCACGTAGACAGTGGCAAAACTAGCCTCCTTGATCGTGTAAGAAAAACTGTTGTGCAGGCAAGAGAAGCAGGTGGGATTACGCAACACATTGGCGCCTCTCTCTTTCCTAAAGAGACAATTATTGAAATCTCAAAGAAATTGCATAAGGGCAATTTAAACATGAAAACTCCCGGTATCCTTATTATTGACACTCCAGGTCATGCGGCGTTCATGTCACTTAGAACTCGAGGTGCATCTATTGCTGATATCGCAATATTAGTCGTCGATCTTACCAAAGGTTTCCAAGCCCAAACGTATGAATCTATTGAGACTCTCAAACGTTCCAAGGTTCCATTTGTAGTCGCAGCAAATAAGATGGATCGAGTTGGTGGTTGGGAGGCTCATAATGAGGAACCGTTTGTAGTGAGCTATAAGATGCAGAACTCTGTGATTAAACAGAGATTAGATAACGAGATTTACCAGATTATGGGAGAGCTTTCACAGCTCAAAATCGAAGCTGATCGATATGATAATATCAAGGATTTCACCAAGAAGGTGGCAATTGTACCTACTTCTGCCACTACGGGTGAAGGGATCACCGACCTCTTCATGGTTATCGCAGGTCTTACCCAGCAATATATGATGAAGAAATTGACATATGCTGACGGTCCAGGGCAAGGAGTCATTCTCGAGGTAAAAGAGGAGGTAGGTATGGGAATGACAATAAATGTGATCCTCTACCACGGTCACATATCAAAACGTGATACTATTGTCATAGCAGGTAAGAAAGGTCCAATCAAAACCACCATGAGGTCACTGATTCAACCAAAACCATTGGATGAGATGCGAGATCAAAGAGAACGAGGTGAGAACCCTGATATCATTTATGCTGCTGCTGGAATGAAAATCTCGGGACCAAATCTCGAAGACGCCATATCGGGTGGTGCACTCTATGTTGCCGAAAATGAAACTCATGCAGCTCAACTCATGAAACAGGTAAAAGATGAACTATCCAGTGTTCAGATCCAGACTGATGATGAAGGAATTATGGTCAAGGCCGATACCCTGGGGAGCTTGGAAGCTCTGATCACTCTAATGAAGGAGAAAGGGGTACCCATTCGATCAGCTGATGTAGGAGATATTACCCGCCGGGATGTCATAGATGCCTCGATTACTGCAAAACGTACTCCTGAATACGGCGCTATCCTTGCGTTCAATGTCAAACCCAAAGATGATGCAGAAGAGGTAGCTTTCACCGAGGGAGTCCAGATATTCTCAGATCCTATTATCTATCAAATGATTGACCAGTATATTGATTGGATGGGTACTCTCCAGAAGGAGGCACAGGCAGATACATTGGCTGAATTACCTATGCCTACCAAGATTACTCATATTCCTGAATATGTGTTTAAACGTTCAAAACCAATGGTGATAGGAGTACGAGTGGAAAGTGGGAAACTTCGCACACATGATGTCCTTATCAATGCTGACAATGAGCGAGTGGGTACAATTCATCAGATAAAATACCAGAATGACTTCATAAAGGAGGCAGAAAAAGGAATGGAAGTTTCGGTTGCAATCAGAGGACCCACTTATGGAAGACAGGTCAAAGAGGGAGATACGCTCTACGTTGATATTCGCACTTCACATGCCTATACCATTATGACGAAGTACATCAATGACATCGAGGAAGCAGACAAACTGACGTTGACAGAGATTGAAAAGATAAAGAAAGCAAGTGGCATGAAATTCTGGCCATTCACCAATGCCTGAGTTAGTGATAATTCGAGTCTTTTTGATCAAAAATTTTTATTGAATAATTTTATCGTCATTATTTGTGGAGGAAGACATAGAGATTATATTGGCAAAACATCGTCAGACTGAGGAAAGTAAAGCTGTAGTAACGAAATTCAACAAGGCACTGCTTGATGGTGACTTCAAGAGTGTCCGAGAACTGGTTGCAGAGGATCTTAATGCTTCGCAAGATTTTATTCATAAAGAAATGAGGAGACTCAGGACCTATCAAGATGAATTTGTGAGTAGGATCACCGGTGAAAATAATCAGCTTCTGATGGACCTTGCGAACGAAATCATGGTTGATGAGGAAAGTATCTACCATGAGATGAAACGAGATTGGCTTACTTTGTTACAGGTTTCCTGGGAATATGAAGATGAGAGGTTTGAATTACTCGATATCGTTGCTGAGGGTGAGTTTGTATGGGCAACCGTAAAATCAACAGTATATCCCATTCTTTACAAGAAACCCGTTGAGTCAATGAGTCATGGTAAATTCCAGGTTAGAGACGGGAAAATTATTTCCTTCGTGAATTTCCAACATAATCTGATAAATTTCATTCAATTGGGTAAGCTTAAACTGAGTCAAGGTGATCTGAAAAGCATTTCTGAGTATATGGGAATGCTACGTGATTTGGAGATTATTTCTTAGAAATTTCTTAGAATTTTCTTTCGTATTTGGTTGTCCACTTGAGTTTTCGGGGATTTCTCTTATGTTCTACCTGGGAAATTCGACATTTCCTTGAGCAGAACCGTAAAATTGAACCATCAATTTTGACATACATCATTCCGGTTCCCCGAGCGATATCATGTCCACAGAAGCTACATTCGTACTCACGGATCATATTTATCTCCTCCTCAGGTTACGGGCCTCTCGTTCAGTATCCTTCAACATGAGGATATCTCCGAGTTGGATTGGACCTTTGATGTTTCTTGTCAAAATCCGGTTTGCATCCTCGCCTTCAAGGACTTTACATCGGACTTGGATAACTTCACCTATTGTCGAAGCTCTTCCAACTATTTGGATAACTTCAGCGGGATAGGCAGTTCCTTCTTCTTCACTCATCTAAATCACCTAGTTGAACTGCTTTACACGCTCAACGATCGACTTTAGCTCTGCCTCTGAGGATCCAGCATCTGAAATAGAGATGGATGCTGCAGGGACATCGAGACCTGCAGAGGATCCGAGAACCTCGGCAGAGGGAACTTCAAGGTATGCGACACCTTTCTCCTTCGCAAGGAGAGGGATATGTCGGACAATCTCTGGTGGAGAAACATCGCCACCGATAAAGACCATCATTGCTTTACCTCGTTCGAGGGATTTGGTTACCTCGTTTGTTCCACGGCGGATCTTGCCTGTGTCCTTGATTCGCTCAAGTAGTGTTAATGCATCGGTAATTAGATCTTGGCTTGGACCTTCACTCATAATATCACCTTCAGACCATTTCTAAAATGATCCACATTTGGTAATTCACTTACTTAGTAGCTGATTATAAAGGTAGGGAAGTGGAACGCGGTATGCAAAATCAGTGAGACAGGTGACTCTTGGCAAGTATATTGATATTGCTGATGAAACCTGG
>JAEOUB010000438.1 GCA_016839545.1 Candidatus Kariarchaeota archaeon
ACAGACGTAACTCAGATAACAACTGAAACTACGATCACTAGTATCGACAGTGACGGAAACACAATACTAATCACGTCACTAGTGACAGAAACTGTCCCTATCGAAGAAGAACCCAACAACGCGTTATGGATTATCGCAGGTTTCCTTGCTATATTGGGTCTCCTCACGTTGTGGTATCAGCGACATAACATTGCTGAATACCTCCGTAGAAGGCAGAGAAGAAAGCGTGTTGAGGGAACACTGTCAGAATTAACCGACGAAATCAGACGTCTCGGTACCGAAGGTCGGTACAGACGTGCTATCTTGTTAGTTTGGGAAGCACTTGAACGTGTTTCGAGAGAGATACTCCAAAATCCAAGGAGATTTAACCAGACTGCAAGAGAATTTGCTGCTTACTTGTCCACTGTAACTATAGTGGACCGGGATACATTACTTACCCTGTCCTCCACTTTTGAGAGTGCAAGATATGGTAAGAATGAACCAAGTAAGGATGAATTCGAGGATGCTGTCAAAGCACTCGATATCACCGTTCGCACCATCATCGAATCAGGTGCGAGATCACGGATTGCCGATGACGATGAGGATTGGTAGTCCACCCCAAAGGAGCTAAAAACTATGGGAATAATAGACACAATAAAAGGATTTTTTGTAACTCGAGATAGTGGCAAATCCGTTGATGTGGCAATTGCAGCGGTTAAAGCTGCAATATCCAGTTCCAACTACAATCAGGCATCACTCAAGGCATTTTATGCCCTAGAAAAAATGGGTGAGGTTTACGTAGAAATCAAACGAGAGGAACACACCACAGCCAGGGAATATGCCAAGCAACTTGAGGATGCAGGAGTAGTAACTGTCGAGGAGGTAAAACCTATCTTGGACAGTTTTGAAATAGCCAAGTATTCAGATCAAAGTGTAGATCTTGATACAATTCAGGTTGTTGAGAATACACTAAACGAGGTCGTTCGGAATGTGAAAAGTGGCGGTGCCAAGAAGAGTACCAAAGCTTCTCGTTCCGGAGGTAAAAAACGCAAGCCTCGTAAAGGTGGTAGCACCGGAAAGGCCAAGCGCCGCAAGAAGAAGGCAAGCACATAGGAGGAGTAGTATATGTCAAGTTCTGCTAAGGTCAATTCTGATCTGACAAAATGGATGTCGAGACTTCAGTCTCTTGCCCTAATTGTCCTGCTATTTTTCGGAATAGCACCAGTTCTCTTAGCAGCAATACCGGGAACATCATCCAATGTATCCTTCTCCATCTACAATGAGGACTATGATGGTCTTTCTTTCGTACGTGAGACCCTAGAGGCAGAAAAGGATAACAATGGACAGATAAAATATAATGTATCCAATATTGTCTCTAATTTGAACATTCTAAACCGATTTGAAGGTTCTAATCTTGATGATAGCTCACCTGCGCCGGGTGCTCTTGTTATTGTGGGGCCATCATCCAATTTTGGTGTGACTGAAACTATTTCGATCATTCTCTACATGCTTCGAGGAGGCAGTGTGATTATTGCGGATGATTTTGGTTCTGGCAATCAGATTCTCAAGCCAATTTTCTCGGCTTTTCAGAATATCGATAGTTTTGCAGAAGAGGCAACAGAACAAGGTTTTGAGGTCCCATCTATCACTGAGATCTTCGGTGGTGGAGAAGATGGAGGTGATACAGGTGGTAGTGGTGATATCACGGGTCAGCTTCCTGGTGATGCTGGATCGTTTGGTGGTGCATCTGCTGACATTGCAGAAGATGACTTCATTACACAGATGATTGGTGAACTTATCCAGGAATTTGGGTTCAACTCATCAGGGATACTGATGGATATCAATGCCAATAATGGCCACCCAGCAAGAGTGATTCTAGAGGATTTCTATCCAACTGAGGTTCCTGGTTATACATTCACCCAAGGTATCAACCGTGTTGCGATGGAATTCGGATCAATTATTAGTATTAAATTGAAAATCCCTGTTCTTGATGAATTTGGAGAACCCACCAATGAGTCAAGAGTTGTCTGGCAACCATTGCAGAAATTGACCGGAGCTTTGCTCAACGATCAGTTTGCAGACGATTCCTTCTCAGTTCCACTTCCATTCTTCCCGATGTATTCATCAAAATTCAGTTGGATTGAAACTGATTTCAAGGCAGCTGACGAGGGAACAATGGAACCTGATGCAGATGAATGGGGTAATGCCAATTTTGCCACTGCTCTATCCATTCCTCTTTTCCCTGGTTTTGGAAAATTGGTCTTCCTTTCAGATCCATCGATCTTCATAAACAGGTGGACCCAACAGGATGATGAATTTGACAATATCCGACTCATTCAGAACCTCATTGAAATGGTGACATATGATC
>JAEOUB010000439.1 GCA_016839545.1 Candidatus Kariarchaeota archaeon
CCTCCAGGGGTGGCAGTTCGTAGTGTGATTCGAAGATACGGCGATAGTAGGGATTGGTCGTGATCAGCTCTTTGTGCGTGCCCTTACCCACCAGCTGTCCCTGGTCAAGAATGAGAACAAGATCAGCCTTTGCAATGATACTCAGTCGGTGGGTGGTGATAACCGTCGTCCGGGTGCGTAATATATCGGCGATTGCATTTTGGATTTCAAGCTCAGTTTTTGCATCTAATGCCGATGCTCCGTCATCCATGAGGAGAATGGCTGGATCGACCATCAGTGCACGTGCTATGGAGAGTCGCTGTGCCTGACCACCTGAGAGTCGTACTCCACGTTCTCCGATGATGGTATCGTAGCCATCTGGAAAGGAGGTGATATACTCATGAGCATGGGCAATCTTGGCAATCTCCACAATTTCTTCCCTGCTGGCCTCGGGTTTGGCAAAGCGGATGTTGTCCCGAATTGATCTGTTGAAGAGGAAGATATCCTGCTCCACGGTGGCACGAAAGTGTCGCATCGAGCTCATAGAGTAGTCCTGGATAGTCCGGTCTCCAATGCGTATCTCTCCCTCAGTGGGCAGGTAGAGTCGCTGCAGTAACTTGGTAAGTGTTGATTTTCCACTTCCCGGACGTCCCACAATGGCAATTGTCTGGTTGTCCTCGATCGTGAAGCTGATATTTTTCAGGACGTTGGGCAGGTGGTCATCATATCTGAAGGACACATTGTCAAAGGTGATACTCGCAGGAGTACCACTGATATCAACATCCCCATCGGTGAAATCCTGAAAATCCGGTTCTGTGATGAGGTTGTAGACACGTCGAGTCCCTGCAATTGCTGCAATTATCACTCTTGACTGCCACTGCAGGTTGGAGCTGAAAGCTCTCAAAAACAGGATGACACCTGTTATCAGGATCAGATCTCTAAAGCTGATAAGCGAGATAAATGTCATGTAGACAGATATGGCAATCATCAGTGCTGAGTACAACGTGGCAACCAGTGCCGGGTAGAAGAAGGCGTTACGCTCCCCCTCCTTTGTGACCGCTTTGATATGGCTATCATTAATCCTGGCAAAAGTCTCCCCTGTCATCTCCTCGGCAGTGAAATTCTTGATTTCTCTCATCCCAGATACCGACTGCAGGCTGTACTCAGTAAGGTCAGAGAAATTCTCCAATACAGTTCTTGATATCTCTATCCTGTTCTTGCCATAGATGTAGAGTGACACAAGGTAGAGGGCAAAGGAACTCAATGTCAAGATAAGCAGCAGTGGATAGACCACGATAGAGATATAGGTGGCAAGTCCCCAGATAGTGAACAGCTGGATACTCCTCACAATGCCTGGTGACAATGCAGAATTGATGGTTCTCGTATCTCCTGATGCCCGAGCCATGATCTGACCCACATCTTTGGAGTCATGGTAGCGAAGCGATTTGCGCTGGACTGATACGAAGAGTTGCTCTGTCATGTCAGTTGTTACGCGATGTGCCAGCGTCTCATTTAAGAAATTGAGCGAAAAGAACACGCTTGCCTGAAAGAAGGCGAAGAGTAGGAGATAGAACAGTGTACGTCCAAGATTTGTCAGTGTCCCATCGAGTGCGGCCGATACAATGTCTGCTGTGACACTGACCGGGTAGAGGTAGAGAAAGACCTCGATGACAGATACCAGCAGGACGTAAAAAAATCGAAAAGGCCTCTGCAGATGAAGACCGAGTATCCATCTGAAGGCTCCCATGAAATTCTGGAATTAAGTCAACTAATAGAGTCTTGCGTTTGAGAGAAGAATTGATCTACTTCAGAGGTGTTGTCTGACCGCAGGAGAGACATTGCAGTTCCTGCTTCTTCTTGTTTCCCTGCAGGAGTGTGTCAGGCTTACCGCAGTTGGGGCAGATGATGAACCGGTCGGCATACTTCTTCAGGCTGGCAGTGACCACCTCAGCCGATACCTGCTTTGAGATATGGAGCTGTTCTCCCTTCTGAGTCATTTTAGCACCCAGATCAGAGCTCAGCTGTTTGATAATATGTTTGGGCTTGCGATTGAAGATGCCTACGATCTCTGAGAAATTGCGAAGCACTGTGTGCTGACCCTCTCTCTGCAGAGCTGGGATAGGGATACCACCTCTCAGTTCTGATGATACCTGGTCCAGTAGATCCTCCTCATCACCAAACATAGAATCTGATCTGAATGGGTTGCTTTGTATCTTGTCATCCTCGCAGGAACTTCTTCTCTCTTGTTTACCTGAGGTGTGCAGTTAGAGGTGGCAGTATCAGATCCAGATAGTGGTATAGTACGTTATAGAGCTCTTCTTCCCCCACCTAGTCAGATGCAAGAATTCTGGTGCACTCTATCCATGGGTATTTGTAAGCAGGACAGGATGCTCGTAATGTGTATCCATGAGCCCTAAGGACTCCATGGACTGAGTTGATAACAATGACTGAAGTTACAAAAGATAGCACAGTACAGGTGCACTACATCGGAACACTGACCGAGACCAAGGAGATATTTGATACAAGCCGTGAGGATGTAGCCAAAGAGAATGAGGTATTCAACGAGGGAAGAGACTATGCTCCCCTGCCAGTGCAGATGGGACAGCAGCAGGTAATCAAGGGTTTTGAAGAGGCGCTGCTTGGGATGAAAGTGGGAGACCGCAAATCTGTTGATCTCAGTGTTGCAGATAGCTATGGTGAGAGAATTGATGAGCTTGCTGTTGAGGTTCCCGACGAGGAATTCACAAAGGCTGAGGTCACTCCCCAGGTAGGCATGATGATTGCAACCTCCAATGGTAATGCACTGATCACCGCGTACAATGAGGAAACCAAGTTTGTCACCCTCGATTTCAACCATCCTCTTGCAGGTCAGAAACTCACATTTGACCTTGAAGTCATGAAGATTGAATAACATCATAAAATTCATTCAAATCTGAAAAGCAAAGATAGAAATGCATTGAAGCTAGATTACAATTGAGATGAACATTCTCGGAATTGACCTGCATTTTGGATCACAAGATGCAATCTCGTATTCATTCTGCCTCATGTCGAAGGATACTGTCAAGGTCACCCAGGAGAATGTTGATGTTCCCACATTGATTGAATTTATGAGCTCATCTGAGGTCAATGTCATCTGTGTGGATAATATCTCAGAGATCCTCAAAGTGGAACCTCTATCAGAATATCTTCTGCAATCAGATATTGAGGTCAGGCTCCTCACAGGAGTCCATTCCAACTCCCAGTCAGTAGTTGATGTGGCCCGTCAAAATGGTATCAGTCTACGAAAGAAACCTGATTCTCTGAAAACTGCCATTATCTGTGCACAACTGGCAGCTCAGGGTATGGCGATCACGCTGGTGAGAAATAATGGGAAAATAGGGTTTGAACATCAGATCCAGATGCGAAGTACCAACCAGATACTGACTGCGGAGAAATTACCCGGAGAATCCACACACCGTGAGGCACATGCTCAGCTTGACAGCTCTGTCTATATCAAATCGATCAGACAGGTGGTGGGCTACGGCAAAGAGTCTATTGTCTACCATGCTGAGGGTCTCCAGCACCCCGATTTGATTGTCAAAATCTTTCGTACCTATTCCTCAGTGGCACGAGCACAGAAGTCACAGATCCACCAGGCAAAGATCAACCACATGCCCCTGTTCATGGCAAAGAACGAGATAAAGTACCTGAGACAACTGGCACAGCATCATTTCCCAGTTCCCAAACCCTATTTTCTGGATGATAACATGGTGGGCATGGAGGTAATCACTCTGGATGGTGAGCTCGCCCCCACTCTTGCTGAGTTCTCACGGGGCAATCACCAGCTCGATGTCGTCGAGGATCTGGTGTATACTTCCTTGGAAATGCTGCAGGATATGTTCTCACAGCCCAAGCTGGTGCACGGTGACTACTCTGCCAACAACCTGCTGGTGGGAGATAGTGGACTGGTTATCATCGATGTGGCTCAGACATTGCAGATCAACACCAATACCTTCACCACTACACCTGATCGTATCAGAATGGACGATGCTCTCGATACCCTGTTTCGTGACCTCCATGGAATTATCACGTTTTTCGAGAAGAATTTCAGGATTCACCTGGAGAGGGATACCATTTTTGAAGAATTTTCATCAGTGGTTCCCCGGACCTTTGCCGGGCAGGTAGAATTTGTCCTAGCCGGTTGGTCTGAGAAATTTCGATACTCTTGAGACCTGCATAGAATAAAGATTTGCATCATATCTGATTACGAGAGGATCTTCTCTCTCTCAAACAGTCTTGACCCGATGAACAGGAAGATCAGTACAAAGAACATCAGGTAGGCCAGGTGGAAGACCAGATCCATGGCTATACTGCCAAACAGGGTACTGTTGGCAAATGTCTGAGGGAATAGTCCTTTCATCAGGACAGCTACCGAGTGTGTCCAAGGTACAAGATACAGTAAATCCAGGGTTTCAGGCACTCCGTTGAACAGGGCTGTGAACCCGATCAGCATTGCTGGTATCAGCATGATCATCTGATACATGGTACTGGCAGTTATCTGATCCTTGGCAAACGAGGCTATGGCCACACCAAACCCCAGTGCCACAAATGATGTCAGCAACAGCACAAATGAGATGGCAGCCAGCTGGCCAGCACTGACATCCAGTGCTCCCTCCTCTCCAACGATAAGGTTGAACATGAAAATTCCCACGACATTCATCACTGCAAAGACTCCAGACATGATCAGCCCTGCAATCAGTTTTCCTCCCATGATTGACATTCTGCCCATGGGCAGTGCCAGTAATGCTTCCAGAGTACGTTTCTCACGCTCTCCAGCAAATGATGAGGAGACAAAGGCTGACGGTGCAGTCACTGCAAGGATGATGGTCAGAAAGGCAATAAATCCAATACCTGACAGTGGATCACCAGCATTCTCCTCACCCTCAAAGGTGACCCGTTCCTGGGTGATCACTGCAGCCTTCTCAATTGTAACCTGTGTAAATGGAGGCTGCACAAGTATCCTGTTCAGCTCAGACTGTACACTCAACACCAGGAACTGGTCATTGGGCAAGGAGCTAACAATCACCTCAGGCAGATCAGGATTGGTAGCGATGTCAAATGCCTGGTGTACTGCGGTGAAATTGGTGGGAATAATCACCATAGGTGAGATCCCCTGTTTGACCAGCTCTCTCAGCTCTGCCTCGGTATATCCCGAGATACTGGTATTGAGCTGGGCATTGAATACTGAGGAAGACTCATCCAGCACCGCATCTTCCATCTGATCCACAATCAAATCACCCAGGTTAAGACTCAGCTGCCCCTTGTCCATATTGACCAGGTAGACCGTCTCACCCTCGGTGTCCAGGGAAGAGTTGGCTACTGATTGTACGCCACCCTGAATGCC
>JAEOUB010000440.1 GCA_016839545.1 Candidatus Kariarchaeota archaeon
AGAGAGAACGCTCAGAATGCACTGGTTGCAGTGACAACACTGTTCCTTGCAGCTGCTGCTTTTACAGTTACTCTTGCAAGAGGTGAGGATGGAGGAGATCTATTCCTTTTCGGAGACTTCTTCATGATTTTCGCCCTCTTCGGTCTGCTTTCATCCATCATAGTTGTATTCTCAGCTTGGCGTGATATGTCCATGGAGCTTGATCTGGGTGTATTCTTTGCACTCCTTCTGCTCGCAAATATTGGTGGTATTCTACTCGCAGTCTCACGAAATTTCATTCCACTTTATGTTGGGTATGAATTGGTTTCGATACCAACGTATGCAATGGTTGCATTCAGAAAGAAGAATAGAAACGCAGCAGAGGCTGGTATGAAGATCTTCTTACTTGGAGCTCTCTCGTCCGCTTTCATTATCTACGGAATTGCAATGTTCTACGGTGCAACTGGATCCTTTTACTTTGGTGCCGCAAGTCTGGCTGGTTCAGGTACCTTCCAGTTCCTAGCTGTTGGCCTTATTGCAGCAGGTGCATCATTCAAAATTGGACTTGTACCATTCCATTTCTGGATCCCTGACGTTTATTCAGGCGCTCCCTTGTCAGTGGTCAATTTTCTGGCAGCTTCTACAAAGAAAATGGCTTTCGCATTTGTGTTCCAGCTTTTCTTCTTTGCAATGCCCGATTATTCAGACCTTTGGGGACCACTTTTTGCCATTCTAGCGACAGCTTCTATGATACTTGGTAACGTCGCTGCAAGTGTTCAGAATCGTGTCATGAGGATATTGGCATATTCTACCATTGCACAGGCTGGTTACATTGCCATCGGTTTGGCAACTTTCGCAGCAGCTGCAGATACAGCTGTGCAAGTAACTGCAATGCGTGGAATCCTTTTCCATATCTCAGCACACATCCTGATGAAGGGTGCAGCTATAATGACAGTACTTCTAATTGTGATTTCATTTGGCAATGACCATATTGACAATTTCAAAGGGCTTTATCACAAGTCACCAATTGTTGGCGGATCAATGGCACTCGCTCTATTCAGTCTGATGGGTATTCCACCCCTGGCAGGTTTCTTTGGAAAATATTTCCTATTCCTTTCAGCAGTACAGGCTGATATGACATGGCTGGCAATAGTCGGAGTTATTGGTTCTGCAATCTCAATATACTACTATGGTAGGATCTTGAGAATAATGGCTGACCAACCCGATGATAAAACCGAACTTACTTCACACCCAGGTATTACCGTTATGCTGGTTATTCTATCTCTATTCACTGTAATTCTCGGTCTGTTTGGTGAGTCAATAGTCACTTTAGCTGAAGGTATAATTGGTTAATTACTTAATTCTCTTCTCTAAATCTCAATTTTATCAATGTTTTACAACTCGAACATACGAAGGAAATGAGAAATAATCCTCACCCCCTATCGTCTGATATTTAAATCCCAAATAGGATATAATTATTGAACGTGCAGGCAGCACAGAAGACAGATGGGTTCGAGATTTTTGATGAAGATCGCGCACTCATTCAGGGTTGGATTGTTGATGTTATCCAAGCAGAGTATCAAAATTCTCTAATGAGAGAAATGATACTCCCGTTTTTTGCTAATCCCAGTGCCAAGAAGCTTAGGCCTCTAATAATTCTGAATGTTTTTCGGACCATTTACGGTGAAGAGGTCGACGCTGTCACTCTTGACAAGGTCAAGCACTTGTGTTCTGCTCTTGAGATCTCCCATAATGCATCACTGATGATTGATGATGTATTTGACAAGGATATAGTCAGGCGTGGCGAAGATGCATTTCATGTAAAATTTGGAACCTTTGCAAGTCTGGCGGCAGGATACAATCTTTCAGCTTTTGTCTTTGATCTTGCTACTCGAACTGATAATCATCAAATTGTTAGAGAGATTGGGAAGGTAGGCACTGCTCTGTCCTCGGCACTATTCATGTCCAAGGATCTTGTTTCGTATAAGAGAATATCCCGCGATTACTTCATGGATTTACTGTTCAGAAAAACCTCAGCTCTGTTTGTCAGTTGTTCAAAGACTGCAGCTCTTCTATCATCGGATGATCCTGAGGTTGTTAAGAGAGCAGAAGACTTCGGAAATTTCTTTGGCACTGCCTATCAACTTCGAGATGACGTTCTCGCCATTATTGGCAACAAAACTGATCTGGGGAAGCCTCCACATTCCGATATTGAGAACAGATTTCAGTCTTTGATTACTATTGAAGCTATGGAACTGGCAACTGAAGAGCAAATGGATATCCTCAAATCGTTTTACCTAAAACATGAGGATCAGGATTTGGAGCTTATTCAAGATATACTCGTTGATACGGGTGCTGTGAGAAAGGTTGCTGAAGTCACTTTGCAGTATGTCCGTCAGGCAAGAGAAATCTTGGAGTCTTTTGAAGACTCTGCTTCAAGGAGGAAACTCGAAGTTCTTCTTTCAAAAATCAATTTTGACAAATACCACCCAGTTCTGTTTGAATCCTGAAATACCGCAAAGAAGTACAAATCGCCTTTCTCCATAATTATTTATAGTGATAGGAGAAACAGACAATAGTTTGACGGATAGAGCGAGAGCGTTATGGTTTCTGAAACCTTACAGCTCTGTGATAAAAGACATCGAGTTGCCAGCACTTGATAGTTCAAGTCTGAAAATTCAGACACTTTATTCAAGCATCTCTCCGGGAACAGAACGTCTGGTGTTTCAAGGACTAGTGCCCATAGCATCACAAGATTATATGGCAGTTCCTTACATGGAGGGAGACTTTAGCTTCCCAATTAAGTATGGATATTCTCTGGTTGGTGAGGTAATTGAAGGCAATGACGATTACTCTGGAAAGCTGGTTCATGTCATGCACCCCCATCAGGATAAAATCGTCGTCAATGAGAAGGACATTCGATTGATACCTGATACAATTTCTGCAAAACGAGCCACTTTGATTAGTAATTTAGAGACTTGTATCAATGGTATTTGGGATGCTGGACTTCAAATCGGAGACAAGATACTCATCGTGGGGTTCGGCGCTATTGGATCTTTATTAGCTTTGACTCTAAAACAAATGCAATTCTATGAGGTAGATGTAGTTGATATTGATCCTGTCAAGTTGGATCATGCTCGAAGATTGGGGATTAGCAGCCTGCCACATGATGATGTCTCCTCAGATACCTATGATGTGAGCTTCCATTGCTCCGCTTCCGGTTCTGGTCTGCAACAGGCCATAGACTCAATTGCCCAAGCGGGGAAAGTCATCGAATTAAGCTGGTATGGATCGAAAGAGATCAGTCTCCATTTAAATACCTCATTTCACATCAAGAGAAAGAGGATCATCTCTTCCCAGGTATCCACGATACCTGAACATCAATCAGCTCGTTGGAATTACCTTAGAAGGGTTGAATTGGTGAAAATCATACTAGAAAACCGTGAATTCGAGAAACTCATAACCTCAGAGATACGTTTTGAAGATACACCTCAGCATTTCACAGAACTGTCTCATCAAGGAAATAAGGATTTATCTCTTGTAATTCAATACGACACATAATGTATTCAGTGGGGGTATCTCAGGA
>JAEOUB010000441.1 GCA_016839545.1 Candidatus Kariarchaeota archaeon
AATTGCAATTCGAATGGTTGTAAACATGTAGAATGTGGTGATAATGGTGTAGAAAACATCATACTTCCGCTGCACATTGAAGAGTGGGAAAGTGGCAATGATTGCCGCAAATATAATGATGATACCTGAGTAGACGAGAGCTGTCGATTGCTGGTCTGTACCGTTTTGATAGATAAGAACACCAAGTCCGATATTGACGAAAATCAGGATCCATGCAATAAGGCTGAACATAGGTCTACCATCGTCTTCTGGTTTCCCAAGAAAGAGAACCAAACCAAACACATCATTCTCAAACAGATCACGAAATAGGGAGAATGTTGAGAAGGATGCAACAATAATCCAAAGTACATAGAGGAGTGTTGCTGCAAGCATGGCCAGATCGGAGGCATTGCCCAGGATCTCAGTGTAGAGAACAAAAGTAAGTCCACCTGTGATCACAAACATTACGACGACCTGGAAGAGCAATCTGAGTTTACCCAGTATCAGACCTACGAAGAGAAAAGCTAGAGCAGTAGATAGTTCCACATAGAGAAGAACATCTTTGATCTCGGGAGTGATGGCTATACCTGTCAGATCATCAAGAAATGCAGCTATGGTACTAATCCCCACAACTACCAGGAGAAATAGAGAATAGGGAAGATATTTTGCATCTGTAAGGGTCTTAATACCCCTTGTGGCAATAGTTCTGACAAAGTCATACAGTGCCTTCTCAATGTAGGTCATAACGGTCAGAAGTGGATGCGCTTATCAAATCTTTCTGTGCTCAAATAGTTTACAGAACTTTCTGCAATCTGCTAATTAGTTCCTTGATATTCATCTCTCGCAATCCTGCGGTCTCAGACTTGTCGGTCAGGACGACGACATGATAGCTATCGTTGACAGGTCGGATGTAGATGAAATGGTTTGACTCTTCAATAGTGACTGAACGCAATGTGGGTGAGCTGATCAGCGGTTCAAGGAATTCCTTGGCTAACCGCATAAACCTTTCTGACATCCCCTGAATCACAGATCTGTCATAGTTCTGACTGGCTTCTGCCATCATCAATGCTTGGGATGAATCGATGACACAACTACCCAGAATCCCATCGGTCTGTTCCTCAAATGTCTCAAGTGCCGTATCTAATTTCTGACCTACAGACATGGTATTCAGTTGGTATCTCTACCAACATTCCGAAGAAGGGATGATATTTAATATTATTTGCACCATGATCATAATGAGGAAGGAAATGGGGGAAAAAAACAATAATCACGCAATATAAACCACCCTGTCTAATTTGATTGAGGGATTTTGTCGTTCTTTGGCAACAATAACATCATGGGTGGGGCTAATATTTTTATTTTTCATAGTTATGAGTTCCTTGTGAGTGAAGAGGTTCCTTGCTGGTCATGCGGAACAGCATACGGGTCTGAAATAGCTACCTGTCCGAATTGTGAGAGTCCACGTGAGCAATCGCAAGAACCTGCAGATCTTGATTTTGTTATCCCTGATATGGATTATGTTGAGGGTGTTACCGAAGAGACATCCAGTCCGAAAGGTGAGATGGATAAGGGCTATGGAGAGCCAGAGATGGATTTTGCCATACCCGACATGGATTATGTCGAGGGTGTCACCGAGGAAACATCCAATCCCAAAGGTGAGATGGATGAGGGATACGGAGAACCGGAGATGGATTTTGCCATACCCGACATGGATTATGTTGAAGGTGTCACCGAGGAAACATCCAACCCCAAAGGTGAGATGGATGAGGGATACGGAGAGCCAGAGATGGATTTTGCCATACCAGATATGGATTATGTCGAGGGTGTTACCGAAGAAACCTCAACACCAAAAGGTGAGATGGACCAGACAGCGAATGCCGATGCAGATCTTGACTTCCTTGACACAGTTACCTCGGAATCATCCACTACTGATGATTTGAGTTTTCTTGATGAGGTCGCATCAGACTCTGATACCTCAGCTGAAAAATCATCAATGCTTGCAGAAATGGATGAATTGATGAGTGAACCAGAACCCGTACCTGGAGATGATTTTGATTTCGCCTTACCAGATATGGATGGCATCTCAAATCTGGGAGATGAGGTAGAGGAACTTGATGAGATTGTCGTCACCGAGACATATAGCAAACTAGTACAGATTGGATGGAAACGACTCCTTCTCTTCGTTGGAGGCCACAATTTCTACTGGGCATTAGTGTTCATACTGACATTCATTGCCACATTTGAGATCGTCGAACAGAATTTTGCCTTCAACAGCCTAACAGCAGAAGATTACAGACTCAATCCAGTTGGATTCTGGATGGCTTGGATAACATTCCTCGTCAGTGGATGGTTTACAGCGTACAAACTTCGACAGTATGGTGTTACACCCCGGTTCTATCACGCGATAGGACAGCTTCTTGCACAATTCGGAATTGTCTACCTATTATCACGGATTAGTCTTCTATTCTACAACCCAGATTTTCTGAATGGTAATTATGAGCCTTCGAATTATCTCATATCTACCTACTTAATCTTCTTGCCCACATTCTATCTGATGATGTTTGCCACAGGAGGTATAGTGATGTATATCCTAGGCTATAAATTCATGTGGAGAGCAATTTTCAATCTCAGCCCCCAATCAAAATTAGATCAGAGCATTGCAGAAGTGTGAATTTCAACTCACTTGGAATCCAAGAATTTTAATGCTGGTGGACCTAATCTGCCTTGTGTGGTCAGAAGCTTCAGAGCGATACAGGACCAGAATCGGAGATATTTTCAGTGCTGAGAACAAACTCAGACTGCAGCTCAAGATAGAGGTTGAACTAGCCCAGGTACAGTCCGAACTGGGACTGATCAGTGCTGAAGAAGCAGAGAAGATACATGACGCAGCAAATCAAGTGACATTATCGCGTGTTCAGCAAATAGAGCGAGAAATCAGCCATGATCTCATGGCAATGGTCAAAGCATTGGCTGAACAAGCCGGAGCTGCAGGAGAGAAAGTACATCTTGGTGCCACCTCAAATGACATCCAGGATACCGTCCTTGCTTTGCAGCTCACTGCTGCCAAATCGGATCTGCTCGATATTCTTGACCTGGTATCAGAGGAATTGGTCAGACTCTCACAGGATCACAAGTCGCTGGCATGTATTGGAAGAACACATGGACAGCATGCAGTTCCCACAACTGTTGGGTTCAAATTTGCTAATTACCTCTACGAGCTCCAGTTGGCCAAGGATCGCCTCCACAATACTAAGGTATCGCTCTCGAAATTCTCTGGAGCAGTGGGAAACTATGCCAGCAGCCATCGTCTGGATATTGAGAAAATGGTACTCGAGAGACTAGAATTGCAACCCGTGGCAATATCAACCCAAGTCGTCAGCCGAGTACTGCATGCCGATTTTCTCAATGCAATGGCACTCTGTGCAGGAGTTTTGGAGCGGATATCAAAAGAGATACGGAATTTACAGAGGTCAGAAATTGGAGAATGGTCCGAACCTTTCAGCGAGAAACAGGTTGGTAGTTCGGCAATGCCACATAAGAGAAACCCGCACAAGTCGGAAAGGGTTTCAGGGATCTCAAGGATTATTCGTGGTAATGTAGCAGTAGCATTGGAGAATATTGCATTAGAACATGAACGCGATATCTCTCATTCATCTGTAGAGAGGATCATCATTCCAGAATCTTCCAATTTACTCTACTATATTGGATCACAGATGCAGAAGATACTGAACTCATTAACTGTGCATGAGGATGCTGTTTCAACCGTACTCCAGTCAGCTCTCGGGAGAGCAAGCTCGGAGCAGATATTGAAACTGCTGGTCGATAAGGTGGGAAGACAGGAAGGGCATGAGCTGTTGCGTAAACATGCAACGGAGAAAAACTACAGAGAGTCAATTATGCAAGATAATGAGATACTGAACCATGTCAGTAAGGCTGAACTTGTCCAGATTTTTGAGAAGATAGATGTTGGTCTAGCAGTGGAGAAGGTTGAATTAATCGTATCTACATACGAGAGTACCTGGAAAACCTATCGGTCTACCCAGAGCGTTCAATAAATTCCTTGAGTCTTTTGATCTCAGGTAAATCGTCGGCACCTACCTCATCAGCGAGTGCAATTATTGCGTCTTTTATGGTTTCTTTGATTTCCAATTCTTCTTTCAGATATGACATGTAGAGTTTGATCGCCTTGGTTCCAAAGTCGGATCTATCCTTGATAAGATCAAAATTGTCAATGACAATATCTATCTCATCAGAGAGTTCAGGAGTGATACGGAAGGATAATCGTGATTCCTTGGTAGGTTTAACCATAGACCCGTGAGTACATCTGGGCATTTATGTGTGTATCATGTGCAACAGATGGTACACATGCAATTAGTCATTTTTAGTGCAAAATATCATGATTTTCGCGTAAGAGATACACAAGATTGTTACCCAATAACTTTGACCAACTTTTTTATGGTTGCGAGGTCTTGAATGATCTATGAGTGATGATTTCCCGGATTTTCCTGAGGGAACTATCCAGGAGAAACAGGCCCAGTTGAGGGAAGCGATCCTGTCTAATCCAGAAGATGCCTGGTATTTACTCCAAGAGGATCCCGTTATGATCGTTGCATTCACAAAGGTGAGAAGAGATCTTGAAAAGTCAGAGACTGAGGATGCTAATGAATTCTTTGAACAGTATTACAAGAAGGTAAACTTGATACTTTCAGAAGATGCTCCATTGGAACGATACGGAATTGCACTCACTGCAGAATTTGTCACCGAGGTCTGGCGTCAGTCAAAAAACGATACACAATTATCTTCTATAAATGAAGCCCTACTCAAGAAGCTGGCTCTCCTCATGGAAGCTGTTGATA
>JAEOUB010000046.1 GCA_016839545.1 Candidatus Kariarchaeota archaeon
AGAAACACAGATATCTCAACATTCTCGACCAAGTCAGTTAGTAAGATTGTGATATTGATGATAAATGAATTGAACAGAAATGAGATGAAAAAACTACCCAAGAGAGCCCAGAAACTCATACTAACTGCAGTAAGATAGCTGGAAATCACATATACCTGAAAGACTGAAAGTGAGAGGATCAGTGAAGAATAGATTGTGGAATACAGAATAAACTCACTCCTTCCTATTCCCAGTGTAAGCCAGTAGCCTAGTTTACCATCTTTGGTAATTTTTGTAAGCTTATAGCTAAACACAGCAGTGACAAGGATGAGTGTGAATACTCTGACCCATAATAGTGAAGGAAGCTGATCTGTAATCACAAGAGTTGACGCCAATGTACTCCCGATACCGACATTGGAACTCATCAGATCATCAATGAGAAGAATGAGGATGGGGAAGAACAGGATGGCGAGCTTGTAATTTCGAGAAAGGATCAAGTTCTCAAAAGCGATTGCCTCTTTGCGATAGGAGTACTTGAAACGATTAATTGGACCAAATACGGTATTGAAGACTTTCACAACTGTCTCGGGGACAGCACTTTCATCACTCATACAAGACCCTCAAGCCGCTGCTCAAGACTATTGACCGCGTTAATATTGAAGATGAAGCCTCCGTCTCCCATATAGTTTGTCAGGGGTTCCAGACAGCTTGCTATTTTCTTGACCACAAAAACCTGGCCAAGCAACCCTTCCTCCACGGTGTAGTTTACCTTGTGACCATCGAGATAGGTTTGAAAACTCTCGGTATTACTTGCACGGATACTGTAACCCAGTCGGGAGTCATGTTTCAGTGACACTTTGGCGACGAACTGTCCTTTATTGAGCAATACTATCTCACTTGCAAATAGCTCCATCTCATCGATCCTGTGCGATGAGATTATGACTTTGCTCTTGGTAATCTGTATCTGCTCTTTGATCAACTGTAGAACCCGTTTCCTGATAACAATGTCAAGGAAGTTCGTAGGCTCATCCAGTATCATCAGCTGAGGTTGACCGAAGAATATAGGCATTAGTGAGACCAGACGCTTCTGTCCGATAGATAAATCCCCAATCTTCCAGCTTCCATTCAATCTGAATTCTTTTTCAAGATCAAGATTACGTCTGACTGGACCGTAGAAGGTCTCAAGAATATCAAACCACTGATCGATTTTCAGATGCTCGGGAAGATCAGGAAAATCGGGAACAGTACGTATGAATTTCTTTTGGGTAGAAAGGGAAATTTGGCCCTCATCCGGGTGAATGAGATCGAGCATCATCTTGATCAGGGTACTCTTACCTGAACCATTGGGACCGAGAAGTCCAAGGAATGAGGTAAAAGAGTTGAAAGACAGATCATTGACTGCTGCCTTCTGCCCGTAGAATTTCGAGGCATTCTTGCATGATAGCAGGTATGAGCGACCTTTCGACTTCTTGTCAGACATGGTATCCAACTGTGTATAATACTACCGGGTTATAAATTATATTTGAGACTAATATCCACACGTTCGAGAGAAATCTCATTCACCTCTATCTAGAGGCGGGAGAGATCTTTTGCATCCTGAGTTGGTATACCGGGAATAGCAATCAGTTTTCTCAATCCAGCCTTTCGTAATGTATCATTATTGGATATATTATGCTCTCGGAGAATCTCTTTGTATTTCTCAAGTTGCGGAGGAAGGATCAATGTATTGTTTATTTCAGCAGTTGTCGCCCTTCTTTCCTGGCGATATATCTCTTGTTTTACCAGTATAGAAAGAGAATATCGTCTATAAGTTTTGAGCACTGATATTGTTTGGATTACAGGAGAGAGAACTGATGAGATAACCTCATTGAGACGAGGAGTTAGACGATCCTTCAATCTCAATTTTCTAAATTGATAATCCGTGAAAAGGACCAAATTACCAATACCAGTCCAGTCTAAACTGATTTTTCCGGGATATTTTTTATTGTAGAGCTCTATCTTCTTTGCCCTAGTTGAGTATTTGCGGTATGTAGATTTCTCAGCCTGTAGTGCTTTTACTGTCATAGGTGGGTGTTTCCTGAATAGATACAGATAGGTGGATCTTCTGGCATTTTTTGAATAATGGCGAAGATGATTCAGAAATCCATATCTTCTTCCGGTAGGCTTTCCTATGAAATCCAGTCTCTTCTTCAATCTCTCGTAGTATGGCTTTGAGGATACTGCCCCACGTAAGGTGATACTGTATATTGCAGATGAAATGGCGATTGAACCGACGATCAATTTGGTAGATACATTCTTGATGACCCACCAGGTTGCAGAACTGAATGCTACTGTGAAGGATCTGAAATCTGAGAAGAAACGCTTTGCAAAAGGCTTGGAGAATGATGGTAAATTAGTTAGGAGATCCCTGAGTAGCATTAGCAGATAGACAGGAATGAAGATGATTTTCCTACCCACTTTCTGCCATAGGGGAGTGGGGGCCGGTTTTGGTTGGATTTCGTCTTTGGAATGGATTGTCTCTTCCTGTACGGCAGGTTCAACCTGATCATCTACAGGATCATCAAGTTCTGGTTTGATAATTTCTTCCAAGTCTGCTATTGGTTCTTCATGTTTAGGTCGGGGAGTGACAATTTCGGGCTTCGATACCATTTCATCCGTGGCAATCCCAGACTCCAATTCATGAGTAACTGCATGTTCTACTACTGGAGATGCACTTGTAGGAGCAAGTGTTTTGGTAACTGAAGTCGTGGTTGTGAAGGTTGGAACCTTTCTGATGTTGAATAAACCTGTGAATGTGCTCTTTATGCGAGGTATAAATTTGAACGTCTTGTAGTAATTCCAGTTCTGCCGTGCATGGATAAGAAAACCACTTGAGGAGAACATTTTCAGGTAGAGAGTGGATCCTCCATCTATCTCTGAGTAGATGGTCGATCCTTTGTTGATACTTGGCACCACGACCTTAGCGAGGTGAAGTCCATCATCAAAACCGAGTACAACTCGTTCGTCATCCTGTAGGAGGGGTCGGAGCGTATGCCTATGGGAAATCTTAGTAGATG
>JAEOUB010000442.1 GCA_016839545.1 Candidatus Kariarchaeota archaeon
AAAGCTGTCAGAGAACCGCTGTCCCCATTTTGAGTTAGGAAAAGCTTTTGTAAGCGGACTTGCAGAAAGTGCAAACAATCCAAGAATTGGGATCCACATCATGAAGAAATCAATGGAAGTGATATTGAGGATCATGGCAGTACCATTGGGGTTGTTATCTGTGGCTCCATACTGGCACCAGACACAGACAAACTCAAGCACTTCAAGTGCATTTGAGGAGATGGTGAGGTCGATCGCGATCGTTGCAATAGGCGTCACCAGAGCAGCAAGTAAAAATGCAAACGTGATAAATACTGCTCCTCTGAAGAGTGTTAGGTTCTCCATCTGGTATTTTCCCTACAACGGGTTGATATAAAAAACATATGAATACGGGATTGGATCAGTCATCAATTATTTCGGATCTTTGAAATCAGTCAGGAAGCAATGATCTCAGGATATCATCAATATGATTGGTTGCAATTGATACATGCCCTTCTCCAATAATGAATTGATGATCGCAACCGATAATCTGAGCCAGTACTTCTGCCTGTGAGAATGCACGGTCTTCGGCCCCATGCCAGAGAGTAAGATTTTGGGCTGGTATCTCGCTGATCTCAAATCCCCAATAGCTGGAGAATCGTTTGATATCAGCCACAGCACCTTCAATCCCCTGTACAGCACCCTCACGTACTGCAGCACTGTAGAGTTGTACAAACTTGGGGTCGGTGAGCAGGGCATAGTCACCTGCTGGGAGACGACTGTGATTTTTCTTGGCAAATGCAATCAGCCGACTTTCATTCATCTGGATCTCCACCTGTTTTCGATACAATCTCCTGTACAGCCATGTCATCCGTCGTGCTGAGAACTGACTGAACCTGACAGACCTGGGTAGTGTATTCGTGGCGATACCATTGGGTGCCACAGTACTGATCGAGGCAGTCTTCTCAACTCTATCTGTGTGGACAAGGTGACAGGCAAGTGCGTAGCAGCTCCCAGCAGAGATACCCATGACAGAAAACTTATCGTGCCCGAGCTGAGTCATGAGCTCCGATATCTCCTGAACAGTGTCTAGGATATTCCCGTCAAATGGAGAACTCAGTCCATATCCTCCCCGATCCACAGAGATCAGCCTCACTCCGGTACTGCTTGCGGCTTTCTCAAACAGATGCCCTTCGAGACGTGAGTTACCATGCCCGTGGAGATGAAGAACCGGCCACCCCTCATCTGCCCCTGAGATCATAACCCCACGGCGACTACTTGAAAGGTGTATCTCCATCAGAGCCCGGTAGCCTCCAACTCTTCCCTCACCTTTTCCATCGCAGTACTGTCCAGCTTCCATGAGCGGACAAATACCAAAGCAGCTAGTAATAGGATCACACCTGGAATAAGTCCAAAATGGGCCATTATTCCCCATAACGCCTCTAGCGGTTGAGTTACAGCATCGGCATCAAAATTAGTGAGTGTGTGGATAATTGCCAGGATCCCTAGCATTACCAGCGTGACTATCCTTGAGAAGAAATTCCAGAGTCCAAAGTACATGCCTTCCTGGCGTCTACCCTGCCTGACTGCCATTGTATCAAAGAAATCACCCTGCAGTGGGATACGTGAGATCTGTAATATCCCCCCGAAAATACCCCAGATCGCAGCACCCAACATTACGATGGGCAAGCTAGCCTCACTACCTGCCGTGAAACTGATATAAATCAGGAAGAGAGGGAGAGGAGCAAGGACAAGTGCAATTTTGAAAGCTTTCAAATGGCCAATCTTACGTATCAGCCAGAAATAAAAAGGAATACCCAGTGTGGTTGTTGCCACGAATGGTATACTGATCTGTGCCACGAGGTTGCCGAGTTCAGCATCTGCAGAAACTCCATAGACATACTGTGCATAGTATGGGGTACTGACTGCAATCAGAGACGTGGTAATAGCAATAGCTACAGTAACCAGAGCGAGCAGCACAAATTCTCTCTCTCTCAATGCCATCCGGATGTTTCCTGTCAACTCGCTCAGGAAAGGATCACTCCCCTGTTCTTTCAAGAAGTATGACTCTTTGAGTGTCTCATCTTCTCTCAACCCAGGGATAGAGAGGAGAAAGGTGATGACCATAAAGGCACCCAGGGCAATGGCAAGCAGTTGAAAGGAGGCTGCTTCTGACGTGACGAGTGCTCCTACCAGTATCAGACCCACAAAAGGACCCAGCATCATAAACAGATGCACAACTGTCCCCACATTTCTTCGATCTGCATCTGATCTGAATTTCACAGGGAGCAAAGATTGATAATTTACCAAGATGGCGGATGTAAGCCCATCGTAGAGTGCAAGAAAGAGGATAAACCACACAAACGTGACAGTCTCCCCGTACTGATCCAGTCCTGGAGGGGAGAACAGGAGGATCACTACAAAAATCAACGGTACAATACCACCTGCAATCCAGGGGAATCGTTTTCCCCTCCGTCGTGTGAAACCATAGTTCTTGTCTGAGAAATGACCGATCAAAGGATCGTTAATCATATCCCAGACAGTGTAGATCACTGCACCCAAGGTCATCAGCCCAACATTTAGCCCAATTCGTGTCTCATAGAAAAATGGGTACTGTTGTAATGTTATGAATAGAATCGCATTCATTCCCATCATGAAAACTCCAAACGAGGAATAGGTCTTCTTGCTGTGGATTGCCACCTCTTCTGATGTCATTGAGATTGCTAGTGAATTCCTCTAAAAAATGTAGTGTTTATTGAATAAAAGTCCTAAATCATTCCCACGTAATGATCAATGGTATTGACAAGCGATCTGAATGCAGTATCGACATTATCGCCAGTGAGTGCTGAACTGTCGTAATAGCTGACGTCAAATCCACTCCATTGTGACAGCTCTTTTACATAATTCTCAGGTATCTCTTTAGGAACAGAACTGGGAGAGTCCGCCCGTAAGTCTGCCTTGTTGCCCACCAGGACGATAGGACAGACTTTGCCACGCATGTTATTGACCAGCTGTTCTATCCAGTTTGGAAGATTCTCATAGGTCTCGGGTCGAGTTACGTCGAATACCAGAACGGCTCCATTCGTCCCTGCATAGTATCCTTTGTTGAGATCATTGAAACGCTGCTGTCCGGCAAGATCAAATATATTGAGGACATAATCACGATCGTTTACATTGAGCCGGTAAGCTGCAAAATCGGCACCGATGGTCATTCCATACGACGCTTGAAAGCCCTTGCCCATAAACCGTTGGCGAAGTGAAGTTTTTCCCACAGCTGCATCGCCAAGGATAATGATCTTGTACTTGATAGCCATTTCTCTGACATCGTTATTCCTAACTCTATTTAAAGCTTGATGACACCGATATAGTCTAGAGGGACTACCAAGCTCTGTAAAGCCCGATTTCAGAACCTATTTGCTCATATTGAGCTCTGAGCTTATATTTCGGTATACATGACCTTTTTCCTATCAAGGAAAGCTTCTCAGTCGCCAAAAGTTCTTTATACAATATAACAATTACACCACTTGGTTATTGATGGAGAAGTTGAACCTTGAAACTACAAAGGAACAACTTGAATCCATCTTTCTTGTACTCAAAGAAAACATTCCTCAATCCAAGGGGATCGATGAATATGGCTCACTCATTGTCTCCACGCTGCAACCTGTAATTGGTAACTTCAATTTCACCATTTTGATGATGAACCCAACTGACAAATTTCTGCCTGACAAACCTGTTTTCCGATATCTGATTAATCCTACTCATTCAGTTGACACTATCAGTCCACGTGCAGCAAGATTGCGGATCAGTGAGTCGATACTCCTGTTCCGTCTGCTCGAGAAGTGTGAACCGCAATTCTTCTCCTCCGTTGATTACCTTGTAGAGACTGAGAAGCCAAATTTTCTCACGTTCCCTGCTTCTTCACTCTTCTTTCTTCCCTTGTATGATGAGAAACCTGCTTTTGGATATATCCTCTTGTGGGCATTGGAGACAGATGGCTTTATTGACTACACAGAGGACCAACTTGAATTTCTCCAGAAAGTAGTGACCACGTCAATGCCTATCTTGAGATCCTTCTACTACCGGGAGATTGGATTTGCCACCACAGAATATTTCAATCAATTATTCTCCCGTGCCAAGGATTTGGTCTTCGTTCTCAAGGATGATGGTACAATCATAAATGTCAACAAAGTTGTTGAGAGTATTCTGGGATACGTCCCAT
>JAEOUB010000443.1 GCA_016839545.1 Candidatus Kariarchaeota archaeon
AGAGATGTCATGGATTGTCAATATCTTCTTTGTTGAGACTGCCACAGGTCCAGTCCTCAGTAATTCAGTTATTCCTATCCTCTATGCCATAAATTTCATCCTCCTGATCATTATGGCGACTGTGGTACTGACTTATGAACCCACACAGGTTTTTGATGTTCTTCTGGTAGGAAACGACGGTACACCTCTTGCTTCTCACATTGAGATTTTTGAGACCGACGATGTCCTGATTTCAGGATTTTTTACCGCTCTCTCCGCTGTAGACGAGGAGCTTTCCAGTGACGGTGGTCTGAGATCAGTTAAACGCGGTGAACGAGAGATCCTGATCGAAGAAGGGGTCTTCACCCGTATCATCGCACTCGCAGACAAAGACCAGTCCTCAATTCGACAATCCATTACCATGAAACACAGGGAATTTGAGATTGCCAATCATGACCTGTTGGAGAAGAAAACGGGCTATGATTTTCCTGAAGCCAAACAATTGGTACAGGAGTTGGGAGATTTGGAGGTGACCTTCAATGTGCCTGATCAGACGAGGTGGATTGCCAGTATCTCTCTGGCTTTAGCTCCGGTTATGATTGCCCTCATTGGGCTATTATGATTTCTACTCTGTGTGAGTCTTATTGAGATAACCGTACAGTATAAACGACACACCAACTATCAAGGAGATAATAGCACTGATCAGATACAGCCCGGATATATCTGTAAAACCGAGTACAAGGTTTCCGAAGACTGGCGACAGGAACTGACCAATGAAGATAGCCGTTGTGTACCCACCTATGACTCTCCCACGTATAGGAGCGTGGGCTCTACCAAACAACCAGGAATTCAAATTAGGGCCAAAGAAGCCCACACCAAGACCGAAAACAAACATACTGACAAACACCATACCATAACTTGATGCGGTGGAGAGAATAAAGAAGCCACCAGCCATTGCGATGAATATGACGGTGAATAGCACATGGTAATGTACTCTGGGTTTGATCCTCTTGAAGTTCAGAGCTCCTATCCCTGCGACAAGGGAATTGACTGCAAGTACAGTTCCCACATCTGATGGTGATCTACCAAAATTCTCTGAGAGATAGAAGGGCAGGAAAATGATGACAAAGTAGAAGAGAACAATGGCAATAAAACCAACTGAGTAGGCAAATGCGAGAACCGCTCTGTGTTCCACTAGAGATTGGTCGTGATGAGAAATCTCTGCACTTTCTTCAGCAGTAGGTTTCCAATCAGGTTCATCCAGCTTGAAAAATACTCCAAGCAGGACAATCAGACCTAGTAGGTACATTGCAAATGGGAGATGCCAGTTGATTTCTGCCAGTAATCCTCCAAAATAGATGAAAACCACTCCCGAGAAGGTCATAATCGTTGCCTGAGTCCCGATCACCTTGTTTCGCATAGGTCCCGTATAGTAATCCCCGATGAGGGTTGTACTGATCGTCATCACCCCTGCCACACCAATGCCAAAAATTGCACGGCTCACTAACACAGAGGAGATGGTGTTGAGGAATAAACCAGCACTTCCTGCGAATCCAAAAATGATTAGAGATATCATTAATGGTCCTCTACGTCCATATTTGTCGATGAACCCACCGACGAACAGAGCACCTATCCCGGTGAATAGTCCGGTTATTGTGAGAATTATCTGGATAGAGAGAGCCGATGAGTCAGGAAATGCTTTTGCAATCTCTGGCAATGCCGGAGCAATTGTAGCTCCTGCCATAACGGGAAGGACCGAAACAAGGAATAATGTGTATTCCTTCATTCCTAGGTTTGGAGTTTCCTCAGCCATTTTTTTGAGCTACCATGAATTTTACTTAAATGTATGGCAGACTGTATAAAGTACATTCTTCTTCTGATTGCATCGACAGTATTGCCCAGAAGTAAAATAATGTTTGCTAACGACTTCGATCGGTCTCAGTTACCTGGCACCAATCCTGTATTCCGTATATCGAATTGTGGCAATTTTCTTGAACCTGTGGAGTAGATACCTTAGTTTAAATACCCCGACTCTGAACAATGAACAGTAGTCTTCCAGTATTGACCTTTGTAGTATTGTA
>JAEOUB010000444.1 GCA_016839545.1 Candidatus Kariarchaeota archaeon
CTCAATTTACGAAGGATCTGAACTTCTCGTGGAGTCACACATGCCCTCAGGTGGTACAATATTTGGAGATGGAATGGAGCAGGATAGTATCCGGTTCAATTCGGGTACCAAAGTTACAATTGGGGTTGCCAACCGCAAGATGTATCTATATGCCTAAAGGTCTGAAGTTTTGCCGACGATCCCGCCATTTCACTTTATTACAAATAAAGTTATATAAAGCCCTCATCGTCCCAAATTACGAGATTTGGTAAATATGCTAAGCCAAGAGATTGCTGACAAATACCCCTTTCTGAAAGACCTCGGTATCGAGGATGTTAATGCTGGTGGCTGCAGTGGCCCCAACAAATGGACCGGTACTGATGGTAAGGACATGCTTGATGTCTATACCCCAATTGATGGTAGCCTGATTGCACGAGTTGCTCAGATCAGCCCAGAAGATTATGACCAGATTGTCAAGGATGCCCAAGAGGCATTCAAGACCTGGAGGATGATGCCTGCTCCCAAACGTGGAGAGGTAGTCCGAGATTTCGGCAACGAGATGAGAAAATACAAGGAACAACTTGGTCGTCTCATCACTCTTGAGATGGGTAAAATTGCTGTAGAGGGTATGGGAGAAGTCCAAGAAGCCATCGACATTGCAGATTTTGCAGTCGGTCAGAGCCGTATGCTTTATGGTCTAAGCATGCACTCAGAGAGGCCGATGCACGTCATGAAAGAACAGTGGCACCCTCTTGGCGTTGTTGGTATTATCACGGCGTTCAATTTTCCAATGGCAGTCTGGGCATGGAATTCCATGATTGCTGCTATTGCTGGAGATACCATGTTATGGAAACCCTCCTCTCAGACACCACTGTGTGCAATTGCCTTGCAGAACATTGCCAATCGAGTGATGGAGCGGCATGGTCTGACAGGTATCTTCAATCTCACCATCGGTAAAGGTTCTACCATTGGACAGGGAATGATTGATGACCCCCGTCTGCCCTTGATATCAGCTACTGGCTCTACCCGAGTGGGTCGGATGGTAGCAGAGGGCACTGCCAAAAGATTGGCACGGTCGATTCTCGAGCTTGGTGGAAACAATGCTATCATTGTGATGGAGGATGCAGACCTTGACCTTGTTATTCCAGCAATTGCTTTCGGTGCAGTGGGAACTTCAGGGCAGAGATGTACCACAACCCGACGAATTATTGCTCACAGCAGTATTGCAGGTGAGCTCAAGGAGAAGCTGGTCAATGCCTACAAGCAGGTGAGAATTGGTAATCCACTGGAAGATAATACCCTGATGGGTCCAGTCGTAGCAGAGTCTGCACTTGATGACCTACAGGCAGCAATAGATGCAATCGAGCCACAGGGAGGCAAGCTCCTCTACGGAGGTGAGAGACTCACAGACAGAAGTGGTTTCTATGTCACTCCTGCCATCGCTGAGGTTCCAGGTAACACGCAGATGGTTTGTCATGAGACTTTCGCGCCTTTGCTCTATATCATGACCTTTGACACCATAGAGGAGGCAATAGAACTCCACAATGGTGTTCCTCAGGGGCTCTCATCTGCGATGTTCACAGATTCAATCAAAAACGCTGAACGTTTTCTCTCTGCCGCAGGTTCTGATTGTGGTATCGCTAATATCAACATTGGTACTTCAGGTGCTGAGATCGGTGGTGCATTTGGTGGCGAGAAAGAGACTGGTGGCGGGCGTGAAGCCGGTTCCGACTCATGGAAATACTACATGAGGCGTCAGACCAACACTATCAACTGGTCATCTGACCTTCCTCTTGCTCAGGGTATTGATTTCAACCTTTAAAATTCTCTATTCTTCGCTGTATGCCTGTATATTAACCAAATTCTCAGATTGACAATTTATCATACTGAAAGCTACGTCACTCTCAATATATTTTCATAGAGTCGCACAAAAGACAATAATGGGGTCAGAATAATGGTTGATATTCCCAATATGGAAATTATGCAAAAGCTCGAGGAGGATCTCAAGGGAGAGTACAATCTGGAGTCACGCTTGGGCAGATATGAGAGTATGAACCCAGAATTGATTGAATTTGCACAGGGTGAAGGCATAGAGAAGGCTTCAGATGCCTCACACGCGTTATTCCTCGCAGATTTTGTGGTCACTGCCTCAGAGGTACCTCAGGGAATAGATGACGACCAGAGACGGAAAATTATCATCAATATTTTCAAGAAGTTACTGCCTCACACTGAAGATACTGAGAATATTACCAAACTCTTCTACATTGCCTACAATCTTGCAGTTCAGATTCGTAGGACAAATGCATTCCTTGCAGGGAGGGGTATCGAAACTTCAACGAGAAAGCATATTCTGATAATGACCTACCTAGTTCAGTTTGTCCAGCATACTGGTGAGCTTATTGAGGATGAGGGCTGTTCAGCGGAACTATCAATACTCTTCGCAGCTCTGAAAAATACAGATCCCAGTTCTGAATTTGATGATATCAAAGAGGGTCTCAACCTTGATAATCCTGAATTTATGAATGAGATCTCACGCAAAATGGATGAGTTCATGAAATCACAGGAAGTTGAGGTCAATGATACGGTCGTGCTGCCCTATATGGATAGCAGCCA
>JAEOUB010000445.1 GCA_016839545.1 Candidatus Kariarchaeota archaeon
CAAGACCAACGGGTCGCAGAAATCTCCTGGCAGACCCATCATCTCGCTTAGAAATGTCACCAAGATCTACCCCGGCAATACTGTCGGTATCGAGGATCTCTCCCTGGAAATTATGCAAGGTGAGATTTTTGGATTCCTCGGCCAGAATGGTGCCGGCAAGACTACCGCCATCCGAAGCATTCTCAACATCCTGTTGCCACAACAGGGCGAGATAGAGGTTGATGGCGTCCCTGTCACCCGTGATCATCCTGAGATCCGTGAGAATATCGGCTATCTACCAGGTGAGATCAATATACCAGGCAATTCCTCTGTCAAGGAGTTCTTGCACTATGTTGCCTCGTTGAAGAAACGGTCCTCTGATCGGATGATGGAGATAGCTGAGCGATTTGAACTGCCACTTGAGAAGAAAGTCGGAGAGCTATCCAAGGGAAACAAGCAGAAGGTCGGCATCGTGCTGGCATTCATGCACTCACCCGAGATCTACATCCTTGATGAGCCCACCAGTGGTCTTGATCCACTGTGGCAACAGGAACTCTATGACCTGATTTTGGAGGAAAAAGCCAAAGGTCACACAGTATTCTTCTCCAGCCACAACCTGGATGAGACACAGCGGCTGTGCGATCGCGTCGGCATTATACGAGAGGGCAGGCTGGTCACAGTCGAGACTGTAGTCAACCTCTCAGAGAAGATCCCTCGCAAACTCAGTGCCACCATTTCTGACCTGTCTGAGGACGATATTGCCCTGCTCTCCGGCCAGATGCAGATTGCCACCTTTAATCTTGAGACCGGTATGCTGGTCGTCAGTATCTCCGGTCCCGGAGAGCTGGCAATGGTCATCGAGCATCTCAATAGCCTCAACTCACGGCTGAAAGACCTGTCATATCCCCCGGCAAGTCTTGAGGAGTACTTCCTCAGCAAGTACAGGTGATGCATTATGTATCAGACTGTTACACGTATCCGGTTTCACAGCACTCGCTTCTCCACCGGAGTCCTCATCGCATCATTCATTCTCGCCGCACTGTCAGTGATCATGGCCACCTCGTTTCCAACAGACGAGGAATTCATATCAGAGTACCTCGGCATCATCTCCGAGGCTGGTCTGGATGCCCTGTTCTCCACAGTCAATACAGATGCTCCCGGCTGGCTCTTCTGGCTATCGCTGATGATGGGTGTCTACATCTACTATATCTTTGCCGTCGTCGGCGTCCGTATCGGCTCGGGTATCTTTCCCACCCGTGACGAGGATGCCCTGGAGCTACTGGCTGCCAGTAATCCCCAGTCCAAGAGGAAGATGTACGTAGAGACCTACCTCTCTGGCATGATCGTACTGGCACTGCTGGTGCTGGTGTCCTATGGCTCCCTCATCATCTACTCACTGCTCAATGATGCCGCTGACCTCATCGGTCGGCTGGGTATTATCCACCTCTTCTACTACCTCATTGCCATCTGCATGATGAGCTTTGCCTCCATGATGACTGTCATCAGGTTCTCCAAGAGCTCAGGGCAGAAGTGGGGCTACGGCTATCTCATCTTTGCTTTCATGCTGGAATTGGGTGGTTCCTCCCCGGATATGTCACCTGAGGCACTCTACATGTCGGTGAATTCCTATCTCTCCCCCATGGAAGGTCTCTTCACCGAGGAATGGAACTGGGAGGGTTTTGCAGTCATTGCTGCCATTACAACATTCATGTTTCTCGTCAGTCTCTGGAGGATCAAGAAACCTGAGTATATTGAGAGGATAAAGGCATCCAAGGCCAAAAGTCGATTTGGCTTCCTTCCCAAGTTTTCGGCAGAGGGCAAAGTCGCCAGGAAATACCCAGTCTTCTTCGAGGAACTCCGGGTTGACCGCAGCCTACTAATCACTTGGCTCAGCTTTGTCCTATTCTTCATCTTCTATGTTGTGTATCTGTACGCCACTGTTTACGGCGATGATCCCAATGCACTGAACGAGATGATGGCCGGGTTTGACATGCCAATTATGGATGCTTTCACTCACGGCCATCCCATAGGCGATGGATATCTCGGTTTCCTGGGCTTTGAGTACTACGGGCTCTTTTGGCTCTACTATGGTCTCTTTGCCATGTTTCCTGCGATTGGTGCTGCCAGTCGAGATCACAAGCTTGGTACCTCAGACCTGGTATGGGCCAACAGTGTCACACCTGCACAGGTGATGAGAGCACGGACTCTTGCTATACTGACACAGGTGATGATCCTGTTCTCCCTGACCACAGGTTTCCTCTTTGTGATGCAGTCAGCAATGGGTCTAGAGGTTGATAGTGCTCTGCAACTGCATGTTTACCTTGTGGGTCTGGTCTACTACCCTGGGCTGGTTCTGCTACTCCAGGGTGTGGCAATGTCCTTCAGGATAGATCGTGGTCGTAAGTACGGTCTCTATCTCTTCTTGGCTGCCATCCTGCTGCTGATCATGGGCTTCATGAATGCCGATGTCGAGTTTGTACGGTATCTCAGCATACTCTACTACTTTGACGCAGTGGGTCTGGTGTATGGACAGGTAGAGTTGGGGGTATCATTGCTCCGTGTCGGTATCTTCACAGCTGTTTCTGCACTCATCTATCTTGTCGGATTGCAACGCTATATCAGAACTAATCTTAGCTAGAATGTGAGTGAACCCAATCTCACTGATCAATTTCACTGATCAATCTCTGAATCATCTCAAAATCTCTATGAGAAACATCTCTTACTTGGTAATTTTCTCTTCTTTTTCCTCGCCAATTGGTACGTAACCGTCAACGATCTGTGCCCAGCTGAGAAAATCCATATGGTGCGGATAGTCCACCCAGCTACCATCTGGATTCTCAGATTCTATCTTCAGGTCTTTCAGTTTCTTCGAGTAGCTCCGATCCCATTTGAACCCTTTTTTGACCCGGACAACCAGGCCATCCAGAATATAGTAATCGTACATGTCCCTCACCCACTATATGTCATCTTGCCCTTATAATACTTTCAATGATTGTGAGTTTGCTCGATATTTCTCCTGAACTTCGGTCGTCTGAATGACAAAAATATGATTGCTCTAGACTTATCTTAGCGAATTGCTTATTATATTCCGGGATTTAACCGTCTCAC
>JAEOUB010000047.1 GCA_016839545.1 Candidatus Kariarchaeota archaeon
AGCAAACACTGCCAACATAAGAAAGATCAAAGTTCTGTATTCGGTTTCTGTTGTTCCGAAACCTGGGAGGAACTTGGCTTTCTCAATATCTGGTTTCGCTTTTACATTGAGTGTATTATCTAACCCCCGAATATCAGAGTATTCGTCACCCCAGTAGTCATAATAGGTCAAGGTTGGTCTCTCGAACTCGAATGCACCAGTATTGGTGATATTCACTGCATAGTTGATCACAAAGAAATCATCTGAGGCCAGTTCAATATCGACATTACCTGTAAAATTTGTACTCGAGGCGTTCAGATAATTGAAATTGAGAGTCTTTCCACTTGTGTTGTCTACGATCTCCATAGCAGGGAATGGTGCTTCTGTAACGTCCTGTCCCACCACAGATACAAGATCAACATTCGCTGGAAGTTCCTGTATCACAGTCAGATTATGAATGGGATCAGGGGTCAGGTTCCTGATAACCACTGCAAAATCAACAATAGTATTGACAAAGACATTTTTCCTGTCTTCTGGAAGTGCCATCACCAAAACCTCGACGAAACCATCGTCTTGAGGTGTGTAGGCTGTCACTCCTACCTGTGATACAAGTAGGATCAAAAACAAGGTAAAAAGGGTGGAACGAAATTTCACAGGACATATGAGAATGAAACAAAACCGTATATAATCATTATTTTTGATTTCTCACATTTCCTCATGGTGTTCATCATCTTGAAGAAACCAATCCAATAATCTCCATTCATAAATACTCTGATATACAAGATAATTGATCAATAAGCCGCCGAGGACCAGTAGAGAGAGGTTGATAATATACCCCAATCCTTCCAGAACTGTGAGTACGAGAACAATACAAATCATCCAGACTACGTTTAGCACAAGGAAGATAGTGACAATCCATAATTTCTTTTCTTCCAGGTAATTGAGGTATCTTCGATCCACAATTCATTCCAACTATGGCGAGATATAAAGTGGAGCCCTTTGTTCCGACCCCTGTCCGAGGCGTAAGGATATACTCTTTTAATTCGCAATTCTGTGTCTATCTTTGTGAAGTGTCGACTAACCGAGGTTCGTTACAGTCTCAACGGTATCAGTGAGTCACAGATGAATTTTCTATTCTCACAATTGGATCGTCTGGAATCGCAGGTGATTATCAAAAGACTCACCGATCGACGACTCACACTCTCTCCTGATGATATTGTTCTCGAGGGTATGTTCCCATCAGATCTGATCAATGCCCTCTCCAGGAGTTTTCCCCCGCCTCTTTCTTTCAAAGTTGAGGTGGATAATAGCGAGTATCTCAAGGCCTATACAGGTTTTGAGTGGAACCAAACAACCCTGCTGTACTGTGGAGTTTCCCTCCTTCCATATGAGACCATGCAACAGATGATCAATTTCGAGAATGCATGGCAGTATATACGTCTGATTACCACAACAGAAGCCGGTTCTATACTGAGATCCTGGCTCGCTGTGAAACCAAAAGGACTGATATCAGTGACCAAAAACAGTTTGGAATTCATTCTCCCGATGCACAGGATTGATCTCCTTCTCCTCTGGTTAGATCGACTCCAAACTGAGGTTATCGATCTGAACTGGATTTCAGGCTCCACAGGAGAGATAGCTGGAGAGTTATTACAGCATCTAGGCAGTCTGAATCAGGCCCGTCTTCCAGTTCTGGAAACTTGGATAAGTCGGACATCTGCTTCAGAAGATCTTGATTTCCAGAGGTTATTTGCCCGTGCCATGGTTGCAATACCATTTTGAATAATGAAGCCGTGAGTTGCAAAGTCCATTAGTTTTTAACTCATCTTTAGAATATCCTTCTAATGAGCTTAGATGACTTCTTTGACACTGTAGAAACTGCAAAAAAAACCGTCAAAGAGGTCGCTCCTCCTGTTGAATCGCCCCCTGAGAAAACTGATGACCGAGCATCCATCGAGGTTCCAAAAGACCTCCATCATTCAACTGTGTATGAACCGGGTCAAGATATTGATAACATCATTCTCCTGGATTCAAAGTACAACGGTCAATTGAAT
>JAEOUB010000446.1 GCA_016839545.1 Candidatus Kariarchaeota archaeon
AAGGTCTTCAGTTGGTCGTTCTATAATTTTGTTCGCAAATCATTCCTTGGGTTCGAGATAGAATTCAACTGGCATCCCGTTGATTCGTGATTGCAAAGCGTTTATTCGGTGCAATAGGCTATCTTCCAAGCCCCCATGTATAAAGAATTTCACAGGTTGATGGGCTTCTTTGTTGATCCAGGGTGATATGATCTTGAGGGTATCTTGGAGATCTCCTGCTGTCACAAATTGACTTTGGGTGTGATAACTCATATTCCCATTGCTGGTCCAGATCAGCGGGAGATTGACTTCAAGATATCTACCCCATTTGTTCTTTGAAGGGCTAGGAAGTTCAATTGAGACTTCCAATTTTTTCATCAGAGATGACACAAATCCACGCTCTGTACGCTGAGAAAGTGATTGGTTGATCTCCCCACCTTTGTTGACATTGACCGGCCACTCAATCATTTTCTCTGCGATCTCCATCCAGCTTCTTTCATGTTTTTTAGGTGAGGTAATTAGCCCAAGTTCTTTCCCTTCTTGATCGTAATGTATTCCTATGAGACTGAGATGGGGTCCAAACTCTGCCAGAGATGATCCGAGTTCCCATTCTACAGGCCAAAGTTCAGGCCATGTATTCCAGTGACTGGGTTCTGATACAGATCTGATCAGACGTTCTCTATCTACCTTGTCAAGGTCCTCCAATCGGTTTGTAGTCCACCGGATCTCGTCTTGGATCAGCATTGATGGTGATCGTTTGCCAAGAGACCGTTTTGAATTCCAACCCGGAATAAATCGTTTGAATGTCCAGAGGAGTTTGAAAATATTAGATGGCGTTGGCTGGGTAACTGCCTTGAGAATAATGTCCTTCTCTCGCTTGGCAAAACTGCTATGCTTCGTCAGTTTCACTATTTCGTCCCACAGGTGTTTCTTGAGTAACCACTCAATGGTGGCACCAATAAAGGGTGTATGAATGCCGTTGTTGTTGGTCTTGAGATATCCTGTATCAGTTGGTCTGAGCAGACTTAACTGGCTTTCCTCAAAATCAGACCAAAACACCTCAATGTAGCCGGGATCATAGCAGTTTTCTTTCCCATTCCAGAATTGTGATTTCAGGAAATGTCGCTCAGCACCATATTCTGTCTTTTTCGGGAGAATGCTGGGTTCAATTGCCTGTTTTGGTCTAAGTATGGGGTCTTCTTCAAGTGCATAATCTGTTGGTATCCATCGATAGTGAATCATTTTCTCAAATGGACAGAATGCTCCAACATACTGGAAGAACTTGTGGTAGCGTGTATCTGTCTGGGTATGATCTGAAATCTCCGTCCCGCAATTGGTACAGACTATTCTACCCTGGTGCAACTGGGTTCCTACAAGCCCATTACTGATGTTGACGCCACATTTAACGACCCTGCTCCCAGTCATTTCTGTACCCTCCATCGCAATATTCCAATTGATTGGTCATCTGTGGGTATTGGGTGGAGATTTGGAACATCACAACAATCATCTCCCCAAGTAAGTAGTGAGAGATCCATCCCCGGTTGGCGGATTACCTTCTGGAATAAATGCCGTAGAACTCTCCCATTGCTAAGCTGATAGCCATCTGAGGCCATGATGAGGGCTCCTCCCTGTGCTGATATTATCTGTGTGGATGGTTTTCCGATGAGCCCATCTGCAGTGACAACTCGTGTCAGCCTACCTTCTCGGTTTTGATGAGGTGATAGAAGTTTGGCAAATCCGGTCAGTTCTTCGTTAAAATGAATGATATGGCCATCGCCCATCCATCCTGTGTAGATCAGCTCTCTCTCCTTGTCTATGATCGCGACAAGAATGGTGGTGGCACCGGAGTTGTCATTGTATTGGTTGACTATTTCATTGAGGCTCTCCTCAAGTGTCTGCTGCCATTGGCTTTGTGTCAGTTCCTCTTTGAAAGCTCCATTGAGTCGTTTTGCAAGTGCTTTGGGGAGTGCCTGTGCGAGATCAGTAGATGCAGGTCCATCTCCTGACACACCATCACACAGTACAATTCCTGCATTACCCGAGTCGTTGATAAAAAAATCAACATGATCCTGTCCTTTGCCCTGTAGTGGATTAATGTGCAATGCAATATCGATATCTGGTGGTAAATTGGTTTTGGAGAACTTGGTTTGATCTGTGAACCCAGTCATTGACTCCCATTGCTTCAATATCTCATTTTCAGACACCTCGACAGGTAGAGTGGTTGGTTTGCCATTGATGTGATATCGTATCATCAATTTTTCCAATTCCAGGTTGATATTATTCTCAATATCTGTATCATGTGATTTCCGAGGTCTCAATCTAGAAAGAAACCCTCGATCATTCTGGACCCTGTTTTCATACTTGAGGACAAGATTCTCGACCAGCAAAAGGAGGATATCTTGGTCAATTGGTTTCTCTCCTCTGTTTGTCAGGCGATTTAATCGCTCTTGAAATTCGGAGAAGAACTCTTTGAGAACCTCAGCGCGTTCACTCATCGAAATACTCTCCCCCTGAAACTTGACCAGAGTTTGATTGCAGAGGGTCTCTGGTCTGGAGATTCATGATGCATGAAGATGTCTCCTAGAGTTTTTGTGGCAATCGTCATATTGAGTACCTTTCTCACCTTGTCAAGTATCGCTGGGGTGAGATTGGGTTGATACTGACTGTGCTGACGGATACTCTTGTAAGAGGGTGGCCATTCAGTCACTTCCGGGACAAGATCGTTCAATTCCTTGATTGCAGAATCATCTGCCACCTTGAGGAAGAAGAAGGGCGTAAAATTACTCAGAACTTTCATCAGAATGGATCCTGTCCACCAGATATCAGTTCCAAACGTGGCATGACCGGAACTCACCTCGTGGGGGGCTACCCAGCCTGGAAACTCGATATGGCCTTTGACAATCGGTTCCTTAT
>JAEOUB010000447.1 GCA_016839545.1 Candidatus Kariarchaeota archaeon
ATCGACGGTTTAACCATCGTCTTACAACCCTGCTTGTCGGTAAGGAGAGGGTCCATACTCGTACACAGGTGTACTTCAAGAAAGTCGTTTTCTACACAATTTTCCTATCCCTGTATTCCTTTGCGGCAGGTATCTTCATTGCCTCAAGTCCTGAGGATTGGGGTGGTTTTGAAACATTCTTCCAGAGAATATTCTTCGCCGCAATGGTGCTCTTTTTCGCTGGTGTGATCTCAGGGACACTGTTCTTTGCATTCGTGGCAAGATTTCTTGATCTCCTTAACAGAGCGAAGTATATCTCACCTGAATTCATCAATGATGGTGTTGTTGATCTGGATGCGATGGCCAAGTTCACTCAGGAAGATGAGGATAGAGTTCAGGCTATGTTTAAGAGCGAGCAGGAACAAATAGGTCAAACTGAGGAAACTACTGAAGAGTTATAGAGAATTCAATCCACAATTCTATTCCATTACAAAGTTTACCCCAGGTCTTCTGGGTATGGCAATTTTTGATTTGGGATGATCTGATTCTGAAGACTCAATGAAAGTGATAGGTACACCTACTTGCTCCTCCAGATAGGCATGTGCTTCTTCCAGTGTGGCTTTCTCCTCTTCGAATGACCAACTGAAGTCTGGAGGTGCACCACCTTTCATGAGACTCTGAGTATAGCTCACTGCAGGTTTTCCTATTTCCTTCATTTTCTGGTCTTTCATCACAGATCCGATCAGATTCTTGACACCATTTTCAAATGCCAGATTGTAGATCTCATACTTCCATGGATCAGAGATATAGACTTCTATTAGTTTAGGATCGGGGTTACCCTTCTCGCTCAGGAAACTACGTAAACCTCTCAGATCATCAATAAATGACCCTAGGAATTTCTCAGCATTCTCTGCCTTTTGGAATATCTTAGTCTCATCTACAGCTGGGTAGCTTGCATTTACTGCAAAACCATTCTCTCCCCACTGTTCCCAGATTTCCTCGACAACATGAGGGATGAATGGTGCGACCATTCCAACCATGGCGACAATAGCATCTTTATACGCCGGTCCTGGAGTTCCTCTCCTTCGCAGATACCATTTGATATCTTGAGACAACTCATGGTAAGCAGACTGAAATGCAGATCTGGTCTGCATCTGTGATAGGTACTCTCTAGCGGACTTGATTTTGACCTGTATTCGAGAGTAGAGCCACCGATCGATCTGTTTCTCTTCATCATCCTCTACATCAACAAAAGCTATCTCATACAGATTTTGTATCCATCTGACATAACTCTCTGCTTCAGCCAAAGAGAATTGAGCATCTTTCATCCCCTCACCTGCTATTAGAAAGCCTAATCGTGTGGCATCTACTCCAAAAGAGTCGATGACGTCCTCTATGGTTTTGAAATTACCCTTGGATTTGGACATCTTTTGAGCCACCAGGTCTCCAGGTTTGACAATTGCAACATATCCATTCACCGCAACACCTTTTGGCAGGAATTCCTCTTCAAATATTGCCGTGTGGTGCATCAGCATGAATGTCATGTGATTGTTAACTAGATCCTTTCCAGTGGTTCTCAGGTCAAACCCGTAGAAATACTCTAACTCCTTGCGAATAGTAACCAGGAGGTCCTTTTCCATTCCAACACTCTCGGCGACGGCTGCAGGATCACCTTTACCAACAACAATGTAGTCATAAACTTCATCTGTTGCAAACTCTTCCTTGAATTCTCCTGCATTGACAAACTTTGAGACGATATAGTAGGCCATGTAGATTACAGAATCAGACAAAGTCTCAATGATCCATTCTTGATCCCAAGGCATAGGTGTACCCAGACCTGAGCGTCGAGCACATGCCTTGTTTTCCAGCCAATCCACAGTATTGTGAAATGCTTTTCGAGCTTCTTCAGGAAATACATTCATACGATCAATCAGGTCATGTGTTTTCTGTTTCCATTCTTCATCTGAAAATTTTAGGAACCACTGGTTTTCCAGGTATTTTACATGATTTCGTGTACCACAACGACAAACCACAGGTTCAGCGGGTTCTTTCAAGATGAACGCAGTTCCAGCAGCCTGCATATCTTCTGCTACTTGCAGTTTGGCGGGTTCCACTGCCATTCCCTCGTATTTACCTGTAATTGCAATTAATTTACCATAATTCGCCTCTTTGCGGTAGATGGTTCGAGTAGCCTCCTTGACTTCAGGATCTGTTCTATCAGTAATTCCCCGTTTTTCAATTTCCTCTCCTGCTGGGAAGGTTCCATAGTCAGGCACCTCAATCAATGCAATCGGTTCCAAACCCCGAACAATAGCTGGATCAATACCATAATCACTCATTTCATCTGCAGTTGCCTTCAGGTTCTGCAACATGATCCAATCCATTGGTGCATGTGCAGGAACTGACATCACCACTCCCGTGGCTCCTGCGGAATCAATGAAATCACCAGGTAATATTATCACCTCTTGACCAGTCATCGGATTTGTCGTGGTGCTGCCAATTATCTCAGTATTATCAACAGGTTCAACTGCTCCTACTTCGAATTCCTGATCTTCAAATTTGATCAACGTATCTTTCGATATGATTGCTGCCTCACCATTGAGTTCTACCTTGACATATTCGGCAGTTGGATGAATAAACATGTTAGTCACACCAAAAATAGTCTCAGGACGCAGTGTACCGGGCAGGAAATTGGCGTTGAATTTCTTTGAGTGGAACTTGAGTACGTTGAAATCAACTACTCTTGCACCTTCTCCTTCCAATCGATCATGATCACCTGTGGGGTTCTGATCTGCCGGACACCAGATAACTGGATGCGACCCTTGAATCACATATCCCTCTCGCTTCAGTTTCCGATAGTGCCACTCAACGAATTTTGAGAATGTGGGTGTCATCTGAGTTGTGACGAACTGTCTTCTCCAATCGATTGCCATACCCAGTGACTTTAGAGTCTCTGTCCATTTTTGCCTGAAATATGAGATAATATAGGTTGGATCTTCAAATTTGGAGATATCTTCCTCACTGATTCCAGAGATGAGTAACGCCTTTTTCTGATTTTCATCACCTTTCTTAATTCTCTTGGCCATACCGACGATGGGCTCACCAGTTGCATGAAATCCAAATGGAAACAGGGTGTTCTTACCCAGCATCCGCTGATATCGTGCCATTGCATCTGCTTTCAACAGTGAATAACCGTGTCCCAGATGGGGAGTACCGTTGATATATGGGAAAGGAAAGTTAATGAAATATTTCTCATTACTTCCAGGGTCAGTTTCGTAGACCTTGGCTTCCGTCCATTTCTTTTGCCATTTTTCCTCTACAGTATCGTAGTTGTATTGATTCTCTACTTCTTGTGTCATCTAATCACCTCATGACGTACAAAAAATCGAGGCATCGCTGAGGAAGAATAGCATAAAATTCTCAGTGTATCGTATCTAAAGAAGAACGTAATTCCTCATTGAGTCAACCTCACACGAAACATCGTCCTACACTACTTAAATTGTGCGGAATATTGGTACTGAGTTCACAAAAAGGCAAAAAACAGAACTATCCAAATTCCTCCGGAGACGGTAGCCAGTATGTTTGTCACATCATTATTGAACCAACTAATCCCACTATGATGATCTGTCTCCTTTTCATGATGAGTTGAAGCCTCAAGTATTTTGTTACAGACTTGGCAGATATTCTTTCTCTGAAGTGTAGTCCCTAGGATTGAGTCAGTAACCATTCCAAGGGTACCTGCAATCACAACAAGAATTACGAATGGTAGGAGGAGATAGTCATCCCATGCACCAACTAGTTTTCCTGTGTAATACACTGCAATTGCGAATAATATTCCAAATCCCATTCCTCCTAGAGTACCTTTAGCCGACAGAACGCCCGTATCTCCGGGTTCTGCCTTTTTCCAAGGTTGAAGAACCTTCACCGGAGTACCCTGAAAGGCAATTCCTACTTCTGTTGCCATAGTATCAATGAGGGCTGCAGCCATCATTCCTGTCAAACCAAGGAGGAAGATCTCATTGTCAAAGATGACGTAGCAAAAGCTGAGAATTGCAGGGACTCCGGCTTTGGCCACTGCCTGGATTGCATCTCGTCTCTCGCTTCCCTTTTCAAATTCAGCCTGGGTGGATCCTGCTATCCTGGTAACGAGCTTTGTAGCACCACTTCCAAGGACAAAAAATAGGAGTAATTCTAATCCAGGTACGTATCCTCCCACTCCTAGCATGAGTGTGGTAATGAAGAAACCAGTTATTGCACCGTCAGCTGTCAGCACATTGGATATATACCCTCCAACACCAAACAGGAGACCCCCTCCAAGACCAATCAGATACATTGTACCATCAATTTGTCCACTTAGCTCAACAATCCGATCTGCTGAAAGGCCGATTATGAGTGACAACGTTAGTGGAAGTACAAAATTGTCGGTACCTTTTGGTGATCCTAATTCAATAAACGGTGATATCATACCTACAATTGCTCCTGCCGTCAATGCAAGCCCGATTGGATACCCCAGAATGATAACTCCAATACTGACAGTGCCACATGAGAATAAACCCACAACAGAGGTTCCCAACAAGCTCTTTGTTGATCCGTAAATTCTGAATAGCCCTGATTTTGCTTTAGGTCCAAAAACTGCTGCAAATCCATCGCCATAGACTACTGGGAGAAATACAGCAACGAGAATCCAAGGATTGTCAAAGAAGAGATATGTACAGATACTCAAACTTAGTGGATAGAGGATTGTCCCCCATGCATGACCTGCTTTGAATGTTTTCAACCTCATTTTCTCGATTGGACTCATTGGTGAGAGTAGATAATTACCAAAGACAAACAGGAATGGAATACCTGCAGCAAGCAACCGGGTTTCAAACAACGGTACAAAGAAGATCACGTTACCCACTGAGATATGTATCATTTTCCTAGCTGTCTCTTTGGAAACCCGATCAAGTGTGGCTAATCCTTCACTAATTCCAAGAAATACAAGGACTGTCCCGATTGTCAGCAATGCTGCCTGAAGATCTCCCATAGACACGATTTCCTTCTAAGAGTTATATGGTCTTTTGGACTTCTGATTGTGCATACCGAAAATTACCATGGGAATTTTGTTATCCGCTCAGATCCGTTTTCACCAACTATCCAGCAGTCTTCTATACCCACTCCTGACCTTGGTTGATCATAGATAAACTTGGGTTCAACTGCCACTATGTTTCCAGATTG
>JAEOUB010000448.1 GCA_016839545.1 Candidatus Kariarchaeota archaeon
GAACTGGCCGACAGATCCTGAAAGATCTCCCACTCAGCATCTTTGATACGAGCGGATCCCTCTACCTCACTAGGGGTAGACAACCTATAGAACACTCTACGCATGTCCATCAAGTTGGGTATAACTTTGATGAGTCCCTTCTCCCTAAGTCTCCGTATGGAGTATTTGACGTCCTTTTTACTGAACTGTTTGAGTTTGCGAATAATCTGACCTGGTGTCATATTCTCACTCTCGTCTGCTAACAACTTCAGGATAAGGACGTTAATCTCAGTAACTTCAGTCATAGTCCCTGAAATAATATGGGCTTGCTATTTAAAGAAATATTACTAAGTTAAATTTGACTAAAATTTTTAGTGGATTCCTAGGTGAACTAATTCCCACCCATTTTTGGGCTACGATTTAATAATTGGCGCTATCTCCACAAAGGTATAGTAATTTTACCTAAAGGAAAATTTGACAATTGTAATTGACCAAATAAAACGCACCAAGGTGACGTAATTATGCAATATTTACCATATAAAAGTATCAAAAATCTAAATGCCATATTAATCATTCACTGGACGTTAATGATGAAAGATAATTTTAATTGCAACAATAAGGACTTCTAATAACATTACAAGAAGAGTAAATTATTTTACCCTTATGAGATACATTCGTTCCTGACACTAGCTTCTAATTATAGAGATTGCAGGAAAGAGTATGACCATCAGGGTAGGGTATCACGCGTCAATACAGGGAGGATACCAGAATGCACCTATCCAGGCCAGAAACACCTATGGCCTTGATACTTTTCAATTCTTTCTCTCCTCACCACGCTCATGGAGCTGGAAAGAGATTACCGACGATGATGTCACCAAGTTCAAAGAGACCATGTCTGAGATGGGTTTCAAAGAAAACACAGTACATCTCACTTATCTTGCCAATCCATCTACGCCAAAATCAGACAAAGACCTGAGAGAAAAGGTTATCGCATCATTTAGGCGAGAAACCCTGCGATCAGATATTCTTGGAGTGACAAATCTGGTATTTCACCTTGGATCCCATAAAGGAGCTGGGTTCGATACAGCAAAAGAGATGATAGTAGAAATCCTCAATGATGTGATTACACCGAAGATCAAGGTCAACCTCCTCCTAGAGACTTCTGCTGGCTCAAAGAACAGTGTTGGATCTTCCTTTACAGAGATTGGAGAGATCATAGAGGAAATACACCACAAGGACAAGGTGGGAGTATGTTTTGACACCTGCCATGTATTTGCAGCAGGATATGATATCAGAACTGCAGCGACCCTGGACACAACTCTGGAAGAATTCGATAGTGCCATTGGTCTGAAATACCTGAAATTGGTCCATGCAAACGACTCCAAAGGACAGTTGGGAGAGGGAAAGGACCGCCATGAGAACTTGGGAAAAGGTCACATAGGTATTACAGGATTTGAGGCACTCTGTGAAAACAAAGCACTCTCTGACTTGACATTTCTACTCGAGACACCCTCTGCTGGGGTGAAAAAAGATATCGATATATTGAGAAAATTGAGTTAGTACCTCATATGGATAGATGGTGCAAGAGTTGAATTGGTACCTTTTGCAGAAAGATACTCCGCCATGATCTGGTATAGATACTCAGTGATGAATGGAAGAAATGGGGCAAACATCCTGAGATACATCAGGTGGATCTCAAACAGGTTATTCCACATATCTCCTAGAGAGTTACTTTTGAAGAACTCAATATCAACCTGACAGAACTCATTCCAGAAATCCAACTCAGCTGCAGTCAATGCATCGCTGTATTCAAACTCAGACATACACCCTTCGTATCTGCCCTGTAGGATCTCCATGCGATGCAGAATCTCCTGTAGCCTTGATTCGGCAGGAGGCTCAGTCTCAGGTCCTTGACTATTGTCTGCAAGAAGGAGGATGATCTTCGTGGCATTGTAGAGCTTTGTAGTCAGTTTTTTACCTCGATTCAGAATTGCCTCATTGAGGTACTGATCCTTGCCTAAACGAGCAGAGGCACACCAGTAGCGAAATGGATCTGCACCGATCTCTGCAATGATATCCAGTGGATCAAATCCTGAACCTGAGCTTTTGGATGCCTTAATCCCACGTTTTCCCTTCTCCTTGAAACCCAGCCCCCATCCAGAGATGAGCAGATGATCCCAAGGGAGATTTTCTCCTTTGAGAAGCCCTTTTACAATTGTATAGAATGCCCATGTACGTATAATCTCATGTGCCTGACTTCGAAAAGACATAGGGCCAGACAGTGAATAGAGCTCATTCAATATTACTGGACTCAAAGAGCTGGTCATCCAGGTATCAAATATATCACCATCAGGTTGTAATTCACCCTGGCAATTTGACTGACGACAGGACTCTGATGTCATTTCATCCAATCGAATGGGTAATTGGCTAGTATCAGCGATCTTGATGCTCTCACAGGTATCACAGATCCAGGCTGGTATAGCTATCCCATAATGTCTCTGGCGAGAGATGATCCAATCCCAGCTGAGCCCTGAAATCCAATTGATCAACCGTTTTTTCATGAAAGATGGATGAATTTGCAAGGGTTGAATAAACTCCAGCAGTTGTTCCTTTTGTTCCAGGATACGTATGGACCACTGTCTACTCATGATGATCTCAATGGGGGAAGAGCATCGCTCGCAGGTTGGATATGATTGTTTCATCTGTTCTGTTGCGATCAAATGATCACCCAGATCTTGCAGTATGATACTCTTACCCTGCTCAATTGACAGACTCTTGAGTGAGGGAATGACACTATTGAAACAACCCTTTCCGTCTATGATGATCTTCAGAGGCAAATCATGTTTCCTAAACAACTGAATGTCGGCCTGATCACCGAAGGTAGAGCACATCATGATACCTGATCCAAAGCTGGGATCGATAGAATCATCTTCAAGAATTGGCAATTTCTCACCAGTGATGGGATTTATTGCCTGTATCCCCCTCAAAGTGTGGGCTTGGGGATGGTGGGGATGATAGAAAATGGCAACTGCAGCGGGTATCAGCCCAGGTCGCGTGGTAGCAATTTCGATGGGAATATCTCCCTCACAATCAAATTTGATGTGATAGAGTATCGCTTCCCGTTGTTGAGTCATCAAATCGGCTTGCGATAAGCTGGTCTGACAGTTGGGACAGTGAATTTGGGGTTGTGTACGGTAGTCCAAGTGGCCCCTGTGGTAGAGCTCAATGAAATCTTGTTGTGTGATCTTCATAGCACGCTCATCCATTGTCCGGTAGCTGACCCTATGATTTTAGGAGAAGCCAAGAGCTTGGAATTGTCTCAGCTGGTATGCGATAGACTCCAGTGATTCCTGCTCACAGAGCTCAAAGAAATCTGGAGGATGCATTCCAGGTTCAATTCTATATTTTCTCTCTGTATGACGCTCAGTCGGCAATCCGTTGTCGTCAAATGCCAGTGGTAGCAGAGTTGGAGCCCTCATCCGGTGGTATCGGGCGATGATATCCAGCTGCGTATAGCTCATCCCATGGCCATGATGAAGCCTCCCATTGGCATAAGGTGGTGGAGTATCGATCAGTATTGGTAGTCCAGCGCCTGGATTGTGATCGTATGCACGAATCTCATCCCAGTACTGTCGTATGCGCGGTTCAAATTCGGTAAAATCAAACCGTTTCTCAGTTAGAAATCGTGATATCTCGTCTGGTGACAAAATACCACTTCCTGTATAGTTGTGTCAACTAAGTTCACCTCGGTTGTGGTTAAAAAGTGGATCAGTGGGTAATGGAGCTTCACGTAATAGAATATTAAATTGTGATATTGACCTTAGACCACATCCTGATCTACCTGAATAAAGTATGATGTGCAGAGATATAAATCTTGGCTTTTTCAGGAATTACTGTTGATCCACGATGTCAAGTCTTCGTACAAGCTCTTTGTACCGATTTCTGACGGTAACTTCAGTCACTGTTGCCGTCTCTGCAATCTCTCGCTGTGTACGGCGTTCACCCTCGACAATACCAGCAATATAGATGGCAGCTGCTGCAAGCCCTGTGGGATCCTTGCCTGCGGTGAGACCCTCTTTCTTGGC
>JAEOUB010000449.1 GCA_016839545.1 Candidatus Kariarchaeota archaeon
GAATATGCAAATCAGCAGTCCGATGGTGTTGCCAAACTCATAGTAGAAGAATTGAAACGTGACCTTGATACACTGGAGGATTATAATTACTGGTACTCATAACTTAATATTTACCTTCTTTCTCTCGAAATAGATCTCTTAGTGCTGCTCTGATAGCTTCTGATCTATTGGGATATCGTTCCCGTCGGAGAAGTTCAGACAATGCCTGAAATTGAGCGTCAGTCACCTTGACAGAGACAGGACTCATTTCATCAATTTCCACATCCATTTCTTCTGCCATACATTTTCATCTCTCTGCTACTATATTAAGATTCTATCACCAAAGTTCACTTTCAATACTCTCTCATAGAGTTAAATATCTTGATAAACAGGCAGAAGTATGGCATGGTCCGTTGTACAATGTCCGGTGTTACGATGTTCCCGATTTATGGTAACCAGAAAGGGCTCAGAGCGGAAAAAGTGTCCTTATTGTGGTAGATCTTTCAAGGTGACAAATAACTACATCAAATCACATGGTTCTCAGGAAGAGGCGAGAACTTCGGTGAAAATCCTGAACAATAGATTATGAGCATGCTTCAAGAAATTCTTTCTCAACGAGTTTGTTGGTGACATTGACAACATCAGATTCTGGGATTTTCATGAGCTTGGAGATTGAAGACAGAGTGGATCTACCTCTGAACCTCAGGAAGGAGTAGATCTTGGCCTCAATACCATCAAGCTTGTCTATACCCCTACCTGTGATCTCGTAAAAAGACTCCAATTCAGATTTATCAAACTGTATCTCAATCAATGCAGTTACGGGTTCGAAGCGGTCTACCTTACCATCCCACTGTTCAGGTAGGAACTTGATCACTTCCTGGGAGACATTGTTCAGGACGGTTGCGATCTCATCGGCATTTGCGTCCATCTGTGTACGTGCAACGTAGATAAATTCACCAGACCTGTGATAGACAAATCTGTTATTAGCTGTTTCAAGTAATTTTGCTCCGACGTCGACATTGGAAGAGAAAGCCTCTATTGTTGACAGGAAGGAAGATATCAGGGTCCCATCTGCCTCAAGTCGATCAGTTTCCTCATAGGATTGGTGGTAGACACATTCTCCAGAGTCTCGCATAATGAAGACGTCTCTTAAACCTTCTTCATTTGGGTTCATAGACAAAAGTTCGTTTTGAGGTATTTATAGTTGATACTTCCCATGATATTATCTGGATATATAGGCTCAATGAATGAATTGTACAGAGGGAAACATGATTGTTTATAATATTCATCGACCTCGGTGGGCTGATGGAGTTGGATCCCAACCTCTTTGAGGTAATTATGGATTTGGAGCGGACAAAATCTAACTTCATGAATATGAGAAACATACGCGGTAGAGGTAAGTCAATTGAGGAGATGTGGAGCGACCGTATCCTGGATACTGTGATGAACAGTCTCATATCTCTGGCATATGGCAATCACCTACTGTTCAATCGCTATCGGGACGAGTATGAACAGGTTGTAGAAGAAAGTAATCACAAACGTGAGCTTGCCAGAAGATTAGTGGCCATGGTACACTTCTCCCTCCGCCTTAAGCTGTTAATTCATGGCTACAGGGATTTGGTGTCACACCATGTGGATCTTACTAGAGAGAGTACCGTGGCATTTGCTACTTATCATACCGAGAAAATATATTCAGATATCTTTGATTTCTATCTGGGGTTCATCCACAAATCAAACTACATGTTCAGCACCGAAGTTATTGCCCTCATAAGAGAGATCGAACGGTTCAATTCCAACCGCAGGACTCTGAAGATTAGTGGTAGTGAGAATGAGGAAATCAGACAGGGAACAAATGAAGTAAAACATGAACTTGCCATGTACTATGAGACTACATTCTTGCGTGAGCTTGAACTGAGTTTCAACACCTTCTGGTACCTTGATGATGTCTTGCTGGTTTCTATGCTCAATAATGGCGATAAACTCTGGGAAGATATTGCAAAGGATAAAGACGCACCCATCCTTGAAGACCGGTTGTTGGGAATCCAGCAGAGATACTACCAGGCACGTCTAGAGCAGACAATTGGTCTGAAGAGGATCAATGCGGGTGATCTTGAAGAAGCTGCTATTGAGATTAAGAAATCTGTGGGAACAGTAGAGGGAATTTTTTCCAAACTTGGTCTAGATTATTCTTCTGACAGGAGGAGACAGATCCACCGACTAGGACAACAGATACACAATTCCTCGAAGTTGTATGAACTAATCCTAGAACTGACAAAAATACATGAGCAGCTGATTAAAGAGGTTGAGGCAGGTAATCTTGCCGATATTGCCATCTACCTGGACCAACTACACAAGCAGATTGACAACCATGATTATTCCTTTGATCAGGAGTACCTGAGTAATCTTCCAACACTCTATGATAATCTGGAGAACAGGTTACGATTACTTCTTGAGACTGACCCAACACCTGTGAAGATACTTGAACAAGTTGATGATCTCTTTGAGAATCTGGAGAGGCGGCTGATCACGGCCACAGACCAGATTTCAGTGATCTTTTCAGATTTCGATGCTAGTTCTTCTGCTAGTATTACACAGATTGACTCCATATTGGCACAATGTAGAACACTGAAAATTGTGAATTCCCTTTTACCCAAGAGAGTCCCTTCAAAGCTCCATAACAATAATCGACTGTCAGTGCTAATCTATTTGGCGCTGAGTATTCGTCAAGATATTATTGCAATTGACTGGCAGAACCGCTCCCCTGTACAGGAGCTCATACACCGTACCAAGGCCCACTACCTTGCAGATGCTGCATATTTTGCATATAATAATCTGAAGACCGCAAATCTACCTGATGCCAAGATCAAGGCACAGTATGCAGGAACGTTTGCCCAGTCTCAATTACTCCAAATACGTAACAATGTGACCGTACTGCAGTACATGGTGAACAAGGATGTTATCACTACATTTGATGCGATCCTTCCTATTGCGTTGTCACCTGAGAAGGAATGGACAATCTACGCGATCCATCGGAGACTTGAACCTCTTGATCGTTTTGAAAAATACCTGAAATCCCTCGCCCGAAGCTCACTGATCATGCGAGAACACAAACAGATCCATGGTACAGTAAAAGATATTGACTGGCAGGAGATTGAGAACCTAGAGCACATCTCCAAGGCAATACTTGCCTACATGACAGCACTGCTTCACGTGATTGAGGGAACATTTCATGCATCACAGGCTAATTTTCAGGATGCAGCCATCTCTTTGACCGAGGCCAAGGAACTGGGATACGAGATAGGATCTCTCTTACTAAAGACAAAGAATGGAGGGGAGAGCCTTGAGACCGTCGGCAACCTGATCTACAATTTTGCAACATTTTGTAGGGAGGCAGCTGCAAATCCCCAGACATTCCATATCCAACAACTTCCCTTTGTAGGAGCACTGAAAGTACTGAAAGACTTTGTATTTGAAATGTAGTGCCAGGATCATCTCTTCTTTCGGGGGAACAGTAGTGCAAATTTCTCCTGCTGCCACTTGACAAATATGTCAATACACGCCGTACAGATATGAACAGATCGATCCGCACTAATTTTCAAGTGATTGAACTGCTCAACATACCTCTCAATTTCAATGAGGCAGAGATCACATTTCATCGTATTATGGATCCCAAGACAGTGATAATTATGGTGGGGTATGAAACAGGTAAATTGAAAAAAGAGCCCCTGGCGGGAATTGAACCCGCGACCTGATGCTGACTCGACCTAAAATATGGTCTACGAGGCAACCGCTCTACGCCTGAGCTACAGAGGCAATACAATTTCGAACCGGAAATTGATCTGAATTTCAATCAACATTTCCTATAAAGTGTTTTTTGATTCATTCTTGGGGCAGCTCACATAACAACTAGTAATTTGAGTTCTCCAGCATCAATCTACTGACAAGCTCATTGATGGATATAATTTGTGACTGGTGGTAGGTCTGTTCCCTGAACCATTCTCTTTCACGACAATCCTCGTCTATCATCTCCTCGTTTGTATCAAGGTTGAGAATTAGTGGGTAGAGGGCACATCCCCTAGGTCTATCATTGTAAATGGTACATTCTCCTTCTTCTGACAGGAAGTAGCATTTGTCCCCAAACGGACTGCTGACATTTCTCAGCTGGAGAAAACCTTCAGTCTCCTCAGTAGGGAGAAGGAATTCAGACCTGTCATATCCCAATGCCTCTATACGGGTGAGATCATCCTGTGTGAGGATCATCTCGGTCTCCAAGCAACATTGATGACAGTCTCGAAAACCACAGCGAACAAGGTTTTCCTTACCAATATCCCCCGGGCGTTCCATACATCATGAGTAGATATGTCTCAAATAAAATGTTTCAGATGAATCCTGCCATGAAGGAAAGAACTGTGTCGATATCACTCTCAAGATCGGTGCCAGAAAGACGAGAAACCTTGTCTTCACCATAATATTCCAGAGCATCAAAGTAACATTCTTGCATGATATGGGCTTCAATGTTTTCCTCAATTTTGAATTCAGAGTATTTACGTGCCACGAGACGAGGTTTTACAATCTCAATATCAGGATCTAGTATGAAACACTGGAGAAGCTGGTCAGCAGGTACAATATCTGCATAGTGCCCCTCGATAATCTCCACTCCAATGGGCCGTTTCTCTGCCAATTTATCCCGGATGAGATCAATATCCACTACGTCTACTTCGTATTCCTCGTCGTAGTCGCCGATGGCATTGTATTCCTCTGCAAGTTCCATGACATTGAACACAGTATACCCTCGACGTGCCAACTCTGCTGCAAGAGTGGTTTTACCCGTTCCCGGTGTACCTGATATCAAAATATAGCTCATCGATCGAGATACCTCTTCAAAAACTCAGGTGGTTCCGTGACTGCCAGGAGGATGACAAATCCTGCACCACCTGCAAACATACCAAAGAGAACCCAAACACGCCAGTCTCGTAGTGGATTGATCTGTTGACCTCCAAACTCTCTACCCTCTCCAACTTCTAGTATAAACTGCATTTCAGAATGTCCGTCACCACAGTATACATTGCAGTAGACCCGAATAGTCGAGTCAACCGAGGGAAGGTCCGATATTACCACCTGTTCTGCCCCATAGGTCTGATTGGCAACAGGAGGGTCCAACTCCAGACTGACTCCCAGTTCATCTATTATCAGCCCATGAGCTGCATCTGCAGACATCACTACCAGCTCAATAGACCTTCCAAGATCCAGTTGTGTGATAGTATTGGTAAGGCGAGATTGCTCACGTGCACTTTGAAGATCAATCCCCTGATCCTGCAGTGTATCCACAAGATTGAGATCGTAGAGGGTGAAATTGAACTGGTAGGCAATGATCTCTAGGCGGTAGTACTCCTGATCATTAAGTGTGAGTGTCGACTCCTCACTTGCATCAACAGATGGCGCAAATATGAGGATTGCAATAAGCAGGACTACTTGAAATCTCACAAAATGCAATTTTCCACGAAATCTATAAATGCACAGGTAGTGACGAGTTAGTATTTCGATAGAACAAATTCAGGTATTTGGATTGAAGATCACATTGATCTTGCCTTTCTGGTCTTCAACAAACAGGGGATCATCATCACTCTCACGCTTTACAAGGGCAGCCAGATTAAGATTGTACACACCGGTAGCTTTGACTTTAATGGATACCTGTTCATTCATCTCCTCATTTGGCTCAGATATTGGCTCAACAGGAGTAGGTTTACGTTGTGTGAATACCCGGCATCCGCATGCACACCCAGTGACCATTGCCTCTGCAATGTCATCCACAGGATTACCGCATTTCTTGCAATAGTAGGTTTCTTCCATGTACACATAAGAGTAGGTGCAGAGCTATATCAAGTAGGATAATACCTAGATGATACACAGGTAGTATGTTACTATTTATTAAACATCCGAGATGTTAGTGTGATGTCTTCGTTATTCTCAAGAATTTTCAGACAAGCCCCAAAAGAGGCCACAATGTGCCTTGTTGGAGAAGTA
>JAEOUB010000450.1 GCA_016839545.1 Candidatus Kariarchaeota archaeon
GCATAATCCTTCCCTTGCTCATAGGTAATTGCACCATCAGCACTTTCCCTTAGATCACTCTTGTTTCCAATTAGAACCATCGGTACAACCTTGTTCTTGTTGTTTTCCATAAGTTCGGTGATCCAATTAGGAACTGACTCAAATGTAGTTGATCGGGTGATGTCAAATACTAGCAAAGCACCTGTGGCCCCTTGGTAGTACACCTCTCGTACAGATTGGAATCGGATTTGTCCTGCAAGATCCCATATCTGGGCAACTATTTCTTCGCCATCAAGGTTGACCCGTTTTACTGCAAAATCAGCACCTATTGTCATTGAATAGCTCTGTTTGAAACCTTCTCCCAAATACCTATGACGGAGTGCAGTTTTTCCTACAGCCCCATCTCCGAGAAGAACAATTTTGAAAATCTTTCGTCGTTCAGTCTCAATAATCTCCTCCAGCTTTAGGAATAAGGTTCTAATCCCTTATCTTCCTTATCCTATTTCTATTTTGCTAGATAAACGAGTCTACAAGACAGTATAAATGTCAAGTCTTAAAAAGAATCTCGTATCAATCTTTCTAATTTTGCACAAATGTTTCTTCTATTATTTCGCCAACCCTCAGACATGAAAATTTAATTTTAATCGAAATAATCTTCTTCACTGACAGAAATTTCGAATGTACAAAATGGGGCTCCCATACCCTGGCATTGTGTTTCTTGGACAATTGGATCCAAACCTATGAGAATGTGCAGTCTTCCTGCGAAGAAGCCTGCCAGAAAATCACAAAATGTTGCACCAATATTAGACGTGTTAAGCCCTGCAACACTTGCATTCTCCTCGATTTCAAGTACAAAAGTATTGTAATCCTTCATTGCCAATCTTATAAGACCTTGATCCCTGTAGAGCATCGTTGTAGGATGTGTCATATACTGGTGAAGGAGATGAACACCTTCTTCCAATTGCATGGGGACATCAATGCCTGCCTGTTGTACCAATCGGTAGAGCAATGGCTTTCCTGGTCCGAAAACTCCAAGTTCTCTTCCTCCCGAATACAGAATAATTGAGGAGAAACGATCTAGTAGTTTCAATGAGATAATGATTGGTTGAAAGACAGATATGTGCATAAAATCTCCTATTTCTGGACGTTGGATCTTCCTCATCAGCAAAGAGTCATTTATCAACTCTGTTGTCTCGTGAATTACTTCGTAGAAATTCTGTCTTCGTGTTGCTCTTTCGATTTTGTCCTCAAGAGGAGGAAGACTTCTTTCTTTAAGATCCATACCTGTTCTGATTACAAATAGACAATATTCAGAACCATTGGCCATACACATGGTTTCCACACAATTAGATGGAGTTCCCATGATTGCCTGAGTTACTCCTGCAAGTTGCCCTGCAAAGAAACCACACATTGGCTCTCCTACGTTGACTCTCAGAGAGGCTGATGCCATATCGTTCACTCTAAGTTTAATCATCTGGTTAGTGATTCCTACTACCTGTGCAGATTCAGCAAGCATTGTTGGCAGGGTTTCACGATCTGAGAAATATAATTCAAGGGAGTAAGCAAGGTGCTTAAATTTCAAATCCCGTCTCGGTGTTTGTCCGAGCTTGGGATTAAGAAGTGTTAATACATGGTGCATCATTCCATACAGACCCAATTGTTGTCCAGCCTTGTAGAGTAAGTGAGGTATTAAGGGATCCAGACTGTATAGGCTGAGTAGATTTAATTGGAAAATTCCGATATGTGTGAAATCTCCCACAGCTGTTCTCAATTGCCGAGTGCCATTGAGACTTCCCATTGCGTTTATGGTAAGGGCAAGAAGTGATGATTTGGTTACTTCAACGGCTTCCTCAGAGGTCACCGCTTTATTGAGAAGTGTAGACCACAGTATCTCTCTAACCGAGTCGTCATCCATACCTCCTTCAAGGACAGTTTCATCATCAATAACCAAAGTGGGTAAAGCATTGATGTTGTACTGTTTTTCTGCTTCAGGATCGTCATCAACGTCGATAGTTAAGACATGTACCAGATCCTGCATACCCGATCCCACCACTTCTTTGACGATTGACTCGACAGGAGGACAGTAGACACAGTCCTCTGAGGTGAACATGATTAGGCGTACTGGGGTCACTTCAGACATATCTTACACCGATTGATCTTATCTAATCGACACAATTAATATTTGTTTTCTGTCCACCTACTGAGTTTGGTCAAATAGTTGAATGACTTATCGTGATTTCGCTCGATATCATTAGGTTTAATTGTAAGCTCATTCGACTACAATTATGGATCTCATACCCCAACCAAAATCTAAATTTCTCAAGGTAAAGTGCCCTGAATGCAGCCATGAGATGATAATCTTCAACCATGCAAAGACTCTCATCACCTGTCAGGGTGAAGACTGCGAGCATATCATCGCAGAACCTGCTGGTGGAAAGGCCTATATCGAAGCAGAAATTCTTGAGGAATTAGATTAATCCAAGGATATCTTATCAACTGAAGATTCAGCTTTGAGTTTACGATATTTCAAGGATGGAAGATACACAATATCATCCTTGTAGAAGGGACCATAATCAAACAAATCTTCGTCTATTCCCATATTCTCTACATCATCTTTTACCCTAACCAGGGTATATTTTTTTGTGATTTCCTCCTCTTCTTCTTCAGTTTCAATCTCGAAAATCACAGATTTAAAGTCACGAACTAAATCTTCAAGCTTCGTTTTGAATTTCTCATCCTGCTTAGTCAAAGATGATTGTCCAGTTGGTGTGGATTTGAGAAAATGCTTCTGCATCCTCAAGTTAACCAGATCTTCAACTAAGAACATAGCCCGTTCTAGTCTCTTATTGAAAAGGGCTGCAATAAGTGGATCCTCACTCAGTGTTTGTGATTTCAGGTGCTTCAGGTAGTTTTTGGATTGGTTAAAGAAATCAGATTCCAGATTTACCAAACTTTCCGTATTATGCTCCGATTTCCAATAGTGATACAACCTGGAGTAGAAACTCACTCAAATCACATATCGTCTTCCTTTACACGAGGTGCAATGGCGAATCCAAGGTATCCCGCCTCATCAGTATCCACATCTTCAATAAAGGAGTATACCAATATCAGTGGCCCATTGTTAATCATCCATACTTGGATGTCATCCACTGCCTTGATCCTTGAAACGTGACGAAGGTACTCAAGCTTGTAAATCGACTGGTAACTGTCAGCATCCTCCTGGAACTCTTGGTTCTTTATCTGATCATTGTTTACCATATTGATGGTTGCCTCTGCAGATTTATTGGCATCTGTTGACTCAAACTTCAGTTCTGTTTTCTTCGCAGTAACCGTAACCTCGGGTCCACCCAGTTCAGCAGCCTTAATTGCTTGCAAGAAGAGATCTGCATCCATCTCTGAACTAGCATTAACAGCTCCTCCCTGTTTAGCACCCATAAATTTGGAGATTTTGAAATCATCCGGACTTGACTGAAGGCGGATTGCCATTTTCTTTGTCATTGCGTTGGATGTTAGAACAAGTTCTAGATTGCTCTTTTCGGTATTTTCACGAATAATCAGTTCATCTTTCGCCTGAACTGTCTTCATGAAATCTGCAAAGTCCTTAAGCTTGACATAGTAGGTAGTGGTTCCATCAACATCAATTTTAGAGAATTTTGATTTTTTCAGTACTGCATCAGCAGCCCATGCCCGGGAAATACCTTGGCAATGTGCTCTGAAACCCTCATCGGAAATTTCAAGATATAGGTCCTCCCCAACAGGTATCATGGGATCAATTATAGACTTCATTAGTTTTGCATCAGTCAAGTGGAGCTCCATTATTTCTTACCTACATGGAGTATATTTCAAGAGCAATTAAAATTAGTTATTCTTTTGGAACTCTTCGTTCAATTTTTACTAATCTCCAATATTTTAGAATTTGGTCAGCTGTCATTTTATTCCAGGCAAAGATTGTTCCGCCAATCCCCTGAGGGGATCTCTGAACCATACAAATTGCTCTAATAGTGTCTCCTACGGTTAAATCTGAAATGGAAACACTCCCCACTTTCAGCATCAGCTGATCCTCTCCATCATTAAGAATGAGACTTCCTGCTTGGATTGCAACAACAGTCCCTAACAATCGAACCCGGAAATTCCCCTCAGGTATCTCTTTTATCTTCACATCGACTGAACCAGGAGGTCGTTGGAACTGACTCATAGGATCACTAATCATACTCGCGCCATTGCTTTTCACAATTTAAACACTTGAAAAATCGAGTTGGAGATTCATCAGCACTTCTTGTTTGAATTTCCCAGTACTCCACCTCCTGATTCCCCTTGCAGCTATTGCAGTACATTTCTCGTGATGATCTGCCTACAGTCCTATTATCTTCCTCAAGAACTAACATTCGACCTTTATCGGGATCACTTTCAATCTCTTTTCTTGCATCATTTTCGACATTAATGGTGGCAACAGCATCTCCATCTCTGAACTCATTACAGACAGGGCACCAAGATACAATATCTTGACCTCTCCTTTTAGGCTTGAGAAGAGAGTCACATTGATCACAAAAGTCCATATAACCAATTTGAGGTAGCGTTATTTTAGTAGTTTCATAGCTGTTTCAGAAATCAATAGTCTGAAGGTAAAAAATGGGCCTGCGGAGATTTGAACTCCGGACAAGCCGGTTTCACATCCAATTTGGATTATGAGCCGGCCACTCTAACCAGGCTGAGTTACAAGCCCTTGATTTTGTCTCTAATTGACAAAGGGTATTTCTACCCAAGTTCACTCCTTTCTCAGCATTTTAACACTTTCTAATTTGACACTATTTCTTCCCCATTCAAAGGTAACTCGAAGGTATAATACTTGATAAAAATTCAGATATTCTCTCTCCTCTTAGACAACCACTCTATCTTTATATTTAAAATATAGAAGTAAGTGAGTAGATTGGGTACAAACCCACCTCCACTGTGGCCCAGTGGTGTAGCTCGGCCAATCATCGCGGGCTTTCACGCCTGTTCTTCCTATTCTGGCAGAGAACCTCGTGGACCCGGGTTCAAATCCCGGCTGGGTCACTATTTTTTTCAACCTTAGTCGAGATCACATACAGATTTTAGAAAAGATATCATGAGATTTAATAAGAGGAATTAGTGGATGAGATTTGTATCATCTTAGATACATGGGCTCGTGGTCTAGGGGCTATGACGCCTCGCTTACACCGAGGAGATCGTCGGTTCAATTCCGACCGAGCCCACTTATTCTCTAACTCACTACCTCTTTGCTTATAAAGTTTGAAGATAAGACGAAATTGGAGTACAATGTCAACTGGTGACTGCCTTCCATATCGCTAATATACACAAATTCGTCAGAATTCTCATTAGCCACAACTATCTTACAAGGAGTGAAACATTATGCCTTTAGATAACCCTAGATCTGATTTTTCAGCTTGGTATTCCGAAATTATTTTGAGAGCCAAGATTGTAGATATTCGAACACCCATCAAAGGGAGTAATGTCCTGATGCCCAATGGTTATGAAATTTGGGAAGCTATCAAGAATTTCATGAATATGAGATTTGAGGAGACAGGTCACAAAAATGCATATTTCCCCATGTTTATTCCTGAAGAATTCCTCACTCGGGAATCAGAACACTTCTCTGGATTTGTTCCTGAAGTCGCTTGGGTGACTCATGTAGGTGACAAGAAATTAACCAACAAGGTTGCACTCAGACCCACCTCAGAAACCATTATGTATTACATGTATGCCCAATGGATCCATAGTCATGCAGATCTCCCTCTGAAGTACAATCAATGGTGTAACATAATTCGATGGGATACAAAAGAAACACGCCCTCTCTTGAGAGATCGTGAATTTTTCTGGTCTGAAGCTCATACCTGTCATCCTACATTCGAAACAGCGGCAGCTCAAGTCAGAGAATCCATGGAAATCTATCAGTCACTGTTCGATGCCCTTTGTCTCTCATACATGGTTTTCAAACGTCCTAAACATGATACCTTCCCCGGCGCAGAATACACAATCGCCTATGATGCACCTCTACCTAATGGTAAAATGCTTCAGATTGGAACCACTCATCATCTGGGAAATAATTTTGCCAAAGCATTCGATGTAAAATTCCTGGATACAGACGAGGAGACAAAGTATGTCTACCAGACATCGTATGGGATAAGTACTCGACTAATAGCAGCTGTTTTATCCCTCCATGGGGATGATCAGGGACTGATTCTACCTCCTGCTTTTGCACCCACTCAGGTTGTAATTGTGCCTATCACCTTCAAAGACAAGGTTGAAGAAATTGTTCAGGCAAGTAGGGAACTCGCCCAAATTGTCAGATCATGGGGATATCGTGTCACTGTAGATGATCGTGATCAATATACCCCTGGTTGGAAATACTCTGAGTGGGAGATGCAAGGTGTACCCATCCGACTCGAACTCGGTCCCAGAGACTTGAAGAATAATGCAGTTATGCTTGTTCGGAGGGATACTGGTGACAAACTAGTTGTTAGCCGAGACGATCTCCAAAATCAATTGCAATCCAACATGGAAAAGATATCAACTGATCTAAAATCGAGAGCTGATGAGACACTAACCTCTATCACAAAAGAGGCATCCACTTTCGAGGAACTCTCTTCCATTATGAACTCGTCTGAGCAAGGCTTAGTTGCTACAAATTGGTGTGCAAATGTTTCCTGTGCTGATAAGATCAAGGAAGAACTAAGTGCAGGAGTTCTGGGTGAAAGGCATGATGTGGAGGAAGAACCCACAGGGAACTGTGTTGTCTGTGGTGAGGAAGGAAAATCAAGAATTTATGTAGCCTCATCGTATTAGCTTGTTTTTTTCCACGATCACGATATATCTATGGAGTTTCACGAAAAAGTACAAAAGTTCTCAATAAGATGGTTGTATGTATAATGTCTGCAGATATATCACAAACTCAAAAGCAGGAGCTCGTTAAGCTACTTACATCAATATCAAAGCAATGTGAGCTCGAAGCTCTTGGTATAGTAACTAGAGAAGGTATTACCTTGGCTTTCTTCGTCCAAGCAGGTTCCGATCCAGACTTATTATCGGCGATATCTGCCGCGGTTATGTCTACAGGAACTATGGTCACTTCAAAGATGAACCACGGAGACTTACAGGTAATGCTTATCAGAGGTGACTTAGGTTTCACAATTCTTGCCACAGCTGGAAATCATATTCTGATTGGTGCTTCAAAAGAGA
>JAEOUB010000048.1 GCA_016839545.1 Candidatus Kariarchaeota archaeon
CAAGATCCTGCTCATAATACCTTTGTCAGCAAGGTGAACGGTGCCAGTGACCGCGTATTTGTTTCACGTAATACTTAATTAAATTCAATATGTGCGATAGTGTAGCCCATCTTGAAAAGATGTAAAATATATAGCGTTGATTACATCATCATAGCCACCGTTGCCAATCTCTCATACATTGTCCTGATATCCTGTCTCATTTATGCACCTGAGGCTGTACTGATGTCTCGAGCACAGTCAATACGGCAGCTGCACTTTATCAGAAGATCAAAACAGGGAATACAGGAGATCATATGTGGGGATTTGACCGGTTAAAGAAGTACATTCAGCAGGTACCTCAAGAGATATTCACAGACTAGATATTGGCTTCCTCAGCCAATTCTCTTGCCAGGCTCATGTACCTCTGCAGCCTGTTGAGTTCCATTCTCTGCTGGACAGAGGCATTTTCACCCAGCAATTTTTTCATCTTCTCCATGTTCTGGGTGAACTGCTCCTTTACCCCCTGGACTTGAGATGCAAGCATCCCCATGTTGTGCTCAAGAGCCAATTTCAGGGTATCATTGTAGATCTCCAGAGCCTCCTCCAGTTCACCCTCTATCTCTTTGAGCATACCACGAAAGATGCGTGATTTGCCAAGAAACAGGTAGGAATCGCGTTGAAGTGCCTCTCTCTCGATCTCCGCTAGATTCTCCAGTGCTTCCTGAAGCACGTCAGGTTTCTCGTACAACTTGTACTCCTCTGCCAGCAGTTCTGCCAGGTGCTGACGTGCATCCAGCCGGTGGATCCAGTTCTGCTTGGGGTCCTCTAGCAACCTACCGATAACAGCCGCTGCTTCCATCCTGTCTCTCAACCGGGTTGATGATTTGAGATACTGGTAGAGGGCAACAACATAGAAGATATTGTCTTGGTTTCCACTACTAAGCTCCAATAATGCGTCAAGATCATCTTTTACTTCCTGTCTCAGGACCTCACGATCAGGTGGATCCTCAACCCAGAGATACTCTGTCTGGATACCCACACGGACCATATAGTACCAGTTCCCAGTTCGAAGTCCATGTCTGTTCCTGATATCAATAGCCTTGGTTATCTGATTCTTTGCCTCTTCAAATTCTCCTCTATGACGAAATATCTGGGCTTGCTCAGTGTAGAGCTTGCCCCGGGGAATTTCAAGCAACGGGTAGTAAGAAGCATTCTCAAACAGCTCTTCACCTTTGGTAATCACCTGTTGTGCCTCTACTACAAGTCCTTTCCAGACATATCGATTGGCCAAAACGCCATGGACATACAGCTGTAAAAAGACCAGACCTCGTTCCTCAGCCTCTTGAAGAACTTCGTACAGTAACTCGAATGAGGATGATGCCCGAATTGCCTTCATAAAGAGATATATGGGAACAAGAGAGGGATCTGGTCCCTCTAGATCTTGACCATCCAGAAATCTATACCATAGCTGTTCCTCAGGATCACTACTCTCCCTGCATTGCTCCTTGAGATCATCAAATCTGTGGTCAAGGAACATTCTGAGATACTCTGAAGAGAAGATTGTTTCCTCGTCATATTCACTGACCATCTTTTCGTATCTTGGAAGTTTTGAAATAAAAGTGTTAATGGGGTTATTTCCTATATTGATCCAATAATGTAGGTAATATGAAATCTATGAGAATCTGCGTCGAACTACCACTGTAACAAGTCCCAGTATCACTACACCAAATGGCGCAGGTAACTCCTCAGGGATACCATCAGAAGTGGTGGGATCTCCACCTTGAGTCGATGGAAGTGGTACCGTTCCATGGGGATCAGGGGTGGCAAAGACGAAGTCTGCTGCAGTATCGGTATCGATATGCAGTGGAGACCTCTGAATGGATAATCCAGCATCGGCGACACCCGTGCTTTCAGACCCATCAGATGCAAATTCATCTCCCCAGGCAATTGAATCCAGAACAAAATCGTTGTAGTCCAGGAACTCGATGAAATCTCCACCGTTCGTCAATGAGAAATCAAACTCTACGTCTGCCTCCACGTTGTAGAAGTCATCAAATGCTGTTTTGTCACGGGAGAAGACAAGTGAGCTCAAAGCACCGATGGTGGTTCCCTCTGGAAATGTATAGAAATTATTTCCAGAAGCACCCACAGACCAGCCTGACAGCAGAAAGTCAAAATCGAAACTGTTGGTCAGCTCGAAAAATTCGCCCTCTGTGTCTGAGAGTGCATCAGGATTGGGTAGTACC
>JAEOUB010000049.1 GCA_016839545.1 Candidatus Kariarchaeota archaeon
AATCCCATTCTGCCCTCATTTAAGAGGTGCCATCCCCCATACATACGCAGAAATTGACACTCTCAAGGGAGATACGTATGACACAACACAAAATTATGATCCTGGGAGACCCCAAGGTGGGTAAAACTGCACTGAAACACTGCTGTCTGGGAGTACAGCCATCGAAGACCAGCAATGAGGATGTCTTTGAGAAGACTCACTTCACCTTCTACAAGTGTGATGTGGAGGTATTTGACCTGCAGCAGCCCATGTACTATGATCAGGTACCCACATCTGTATTTGAGGGAGTACAGGGAGTGATCCTGGTCTATGATATCGGCCGGCTGGGAACCTTTCACAATCTGGTCAACTGGCTGGACAGGATACGCGCTGTCGAGATGATTGATGACAGCATTGACAATCCCATCCCGGTTGTGATTGTCGGCAACAAGGTCGATTTACGACACTGGTCAACCGATGTCATCAAGGCACGTGAGGCAGTGGACCTCATAGAGAAACTATCCGATCTCTATGGCAGGAAAATCCCCTACTTCGAGGTCAGCTCCTATCGCACCAAAATCACCAAGAGAGTCAGCACCAAGCTGATGGAACTGGTATGCGAGGACTTTGACCAGAAGAGGACAGTAGCTGTGGGTCTATAGGTTCAAATAGCTAATTCATCAATCACGGGTGGTGTGGATCCCATCTATTACTTTCGGCCACCCCCGTCTAGATTTTCTGTCTCTTTTAACCCAAGTGAACACACAATAGCATGAATTACTCAAAATTCATCACAACACGGAACCTTCGGTTCATGGCCAAACGACTCTCTCTCTTTCTGCTTCCAGTAGCAGTATTTCTAGGTATATCCTTCGCAACCGGTGACGATGGTTGTGTCTATCTAGGTCCCAAAATTCTCTGCTGATACCTTGGAAATTATCCCTAACTCGTAGAATACAAATTTAATGATAATAATATTACAGGAAACATGATTAGGCTCCCTCCTGATGTACATTTATTTTTGACATCCGACAGAGAGCTATCAGAGGTATCTCGTCTCATTTATTTCAATACCCTAGATCATTCCAAGCCCTCCTATCACACTATCTCAATGGCTGATCTGCATGACTTTGTAGAGACTGTTGAATACCAGGGGCAGGCTTCCACCGCAGAACTGAGGATTATCAGCACCCAGAAAATCTACAGTTGCATAGTTGTTGATTCCCGAGTGGAAATATTTGATATCCAGTCAAACTCAAACCCTGTTCCCAGGGTTGTCGCAACATCAATTGCACTTGACAAACTCTCTCCCGCAGATCGCCAGAAATGGGAATCACTGTATCAGTCCCGTGTGAAAGAGGATATGATACAATTCATTACATTTGAGGGATTTGTCGCTTTCCATCATATTCTTGATACCGACATCCTCTCAATTCTTCACCATATTGTGAGATCTGAGGATCTCAGACTATCAGATTATTCCTTCTCCGGATCTATCTTTCATGATTTTCTGCTGTACTCTTTCCTGCTCAGCACCACACCTTCCGATGAGTTGACTACAATCATGTCAGAAGATTCTGACCTCCTGGGTTTCATCACCAATCTTGATCGGTGGCAGTATTCTGATATCACTTTCTTTGACTATCTCTCTTACAGAGCTCGTCTGGTACTGGGCAAAAGTGATCCTCGTACCCTATGGTTTTTACCTGGATATTTCCTCAACCGGTTGGTTAGAAACATCTATCTTCATCGGTCTGAACTTGAAATGACCACTCAACAGTACCATTCAATGACTTTCAGGCTGAATTATATTGCTGAATTCCTCTCCAATCATTCTACTTTCAGATCACAAATTCTGTCATATCAGTTTTCAGGCCATTCATTTTTTCTCTATTCGCTGGAAAAAGATCCTCTTGTGTCTCCAGCTCAGAATCTGACAAAATATTCCCAGGCATTTTTCTCAATCATAGGGGCCAAATCAATCTCAAATTTCTTAGAACATGAGATTTGGGTATACCCTGAGCTCTATGACCTGGATCGTACCCTGTTAACTCCCACTATTCAAAATTTTGTGATAGATTACAACAGAGCAAGAATCACCAAGAACACACCAATTCTCAACCTCTACGAATCATTAAATTTCTATCCTGACAAGCTTCTGAATGAAATCAGGGTATATCTTGATGATAATATCACCAAGGGGTCCCTGACTGACCTGGACCTCCACCAGTATGGCCTGCTCTTTCTCTTTCAAACTGGGATATTAGAAGAGTACACCACACCTGATAGTTCCAAGCAATGGATCAATTTTCCTTCTATCCATTTCCTACTGGATAGGTTCTCAAATTTCACGCCTGGATTTTACCATCATCATCAAATCGAGTTAATGGCTCTCGATTATATCTCACGATTGATTTTCATCTGTTTGAACACTGGATTTAACGCAGATCAATTATTTCAGAATGATTTTGTCGAGGAGGTCCGCTCATTACAAGCAATGGTACTCTCTCGGCCTTCTACTACATTTCTTGACATCATTCCTTTCTCCTCCTCACTCGATGTCATGCTCTCTCTGTATTCACTCATGACATCTCAACAGTTCACCACATCAGATATAGAGACCCTGTTAACAGTAATCACCACAATTTCCTCAGATGACTCTTACCCATTTGCTTTGCAAAATGATCTATCCAAAATCACCATCAACATCCTGGTCCTCTTCTTTCACGAGTTACCTCCCGAAAGTTTCAGGGAGATCACATCATGGCTTCATCAACATCAGAACTATACCGTCTGGACACGTACCTCTATTCTTACCTACCTGCTATACCACTATGCACATTCTCTACCTCACAGCCAGGATTTTACCGACCTCCTGGTCTACCTCAAGAAATCAGATGACCGTGACGATTTTGACAGGGAATTTCTGTCTGACCTGATCCATGAATTTGGGTCTACTGATGATGACATCGAGATATCTATTGATGATCTGAAAGCTCTGATGAATGCAGAGATCTCGGTCGAGACCCCGCAACCACCTCCCAAGATCGATCTGCTGCCTGATGATCTCTTCCCCCATTTCAAATCAATGGATGACTATCTTGACTACCTGATCTTCCATTCAACCTATACTGCCATCAACCAATTTGCCGGTGATCTCAACAGAGAAGGTCTGGAAGAGCTATTCTACCAGCTCCTCAATATCAATTCTTACGGTACAAACCTCTCAGAAAAGCTCCCCAACCTCACATCATTGCGAAGAGAGAATGATTTTGTTGTTGATCATGTCAAGATGGACCTTTTGAAAATCAAGTTGCTGGCACAATTCAGTCCCTACCAGGCATGGACAGACCTGTTGACACTGTACCGGTCACGGGATGATTGGACGCTGGAGGAGATTTCGGGGATTGGGGCGGAGTTGCAGGGGAGGTAGTATAGTGAAAGGACCGAATACTAGCCACTTGGGGGCTAGGATAAAAAGGTGAAGACGGTGGTATAATTCCACATTTCATTAAAAGATCAGAAATTCTTTGTATACTTTCGAATACTTTCGGATAACTAACAACGT
>JAEOUB010000451.1 GCA_016839545.1 Candidatus Kariarchaeota archaeon
AATTTCCTATCTGGAGTCTTATACTCTCTATTGGGACGTTCTTGAGCCCGTATTTGTCGAGGTCTTTGGAAAGGACTTCCCAAGTCTGCGAGCTCGTGCTTTCCGATTGCTACAGGAAGACAACGATCTGCAGGAAATTGTACAGCTTGTCGGTCCAGATGCTCTGCCACCTGCAGAGCGAATTACACTGGAGGCAGCTCGAGTTCTCAAAGAGGACTACCTGCAACAAAATGCTTTCCATGATGTAGATGCTTTCTGTTCACCTGAGAAGCAGACAACCATGTTGCGAAATATTTTCACTCTCTATGACAAGATGCGTCAACTTCATGATGCTGGTGTCGATCTCAGGCAGATTACAGAGATGGATATCTTTGACAAGATTGCCCGTATGAAATATCAAGAGAGCATTGATGCACTCAATGATATTGCAGATGAGATTAGTGAACTGTCACCCGATAAATTCGAGATCATCCAAGTATAAACTAACCACGAGATTTCAATAACAAATATGGCATTATCGCCTGAATTATCTTATTCTCAGCTTTTCGCAGTGATTTATCAACTGCATATCGAGACACCTGGTATTCAGTTGCCAGATCTTCTGTCCTCACCCCTCGAGGAATATTGTAGTACCCTCGTTCAAACGCATCTCTCAGTACTTTAAGCTGAGTTGAAGTCAGAGCATCAAGTAATTCAAATGCAGAAATCATCTGACTGCGATACAAGCCTTTCTCTCCGATGTCTTCAATTCCCAAGATCTCAAGATAAGGAAGTGCCTCAACCTCTTTTATTACCTGGCTCAAGGCTGTCTCATTCAAACAACGAACTTTATGGTACTCAAATCCCTGATGATATCTGATAGGATACTCCTGAATGCCACCTGCTTGTTGGACTAATGTGGTGATTGATTTTTCATAGAGACCCTCACATTTACAGTTCATCATCACATAAGATGTAGAACCCGTCTCGAAGATCTGCCAATTAGTATCTGCTGGAAAGAGTCTTTCAAGCATCTCTCTCTGGCTTTCATCTACTTTAGCTCCAATTTCAACTATATCAAATTCCCTTGAACAGTAACTGTGTACAGGACTACTGAACATATTGGCAAATTCTAGAAAAGGACAGTCATGTTGAGCCTTTATCCTGATCTCATATGGCATTCAATCACCTTGTGCAGGAGAGACATCTGATACCTCAGATGAGGTGGGTGTCAGCACTGCAATTATCATGGCAACGACAATGACCCCTCCACCAATGTAGATCCATATGGAGTATTCAGCACTGAGAAATAGAAACTCCAGTATAAACGCCACCAAAACCTGACTGAGGAGAAGTACTGATGCAAGATTTGCACTGACAGACTTCATTGCCTCAAAATATGCTACAAAGGCAATCAGAGTGGAGAATATCACTAGAAGTATGAGCCAGGGGTAGATAGAGGTAGGTGGAGGCACCAGCTGAGATTGAAGTAACGTCAGGATCAACGTGGCTACTGCAACAATAACTAGGACAGAATAAAACAGACCAAAGGTATCTACTGATTCATCAGTCTGTCGTAGCTTACTGGTGAAGACTATATAGAATGCATACCCAACGGCTGCAAGTAGAAGGAGAACAACACCCAGAATTGAGATACTACCGCTTATCAATCCAAGGAAATCTCCATCAGCTGCGATTAGTACGACACCCACCAATCCAACAGCGACTGCCAAAAGGTGTTGACCTCTCAATTGTTCTCCAAGAATTATTGGAGATAAGAAAGGCACGATGAGAAGGAAGAGCAGTGATAATAGTGCCGAAAGTCCAGCAGGAACCTGCTGTTGCTGTCCAAGATACTGAAAGATCAGACCCATGGATTCTGATATTCCAATCATCCAGACAAGTGGATGTCGAAAGAGACGCAAGGTCTGCTGCTTCTTGAGCAACATGTAAGGGGTGAGTAGCAGCGCTGCCAGGAGAAACCTGTAAGCGAGATACGGTACAGCTGGCATTCCTGTCTTGAGTCCAACTTCTACAAGAGGAGGAGATGCACCCCATCCTAGTATTGCAATTGTTAGGGCTGTGTATCCACTGCGATTAGCCATAGGTCGGAAGTGTCATGCAAGTTAAAGAGATATAAGGTAGTGTAGGCAACCTTTTGGTGTGATCAGGATACAAAATGGATTATCGATAATGATTCTTTTCTAGAATTATTTTGTCTAGCAATTTTTCTAGGTAAAATACTAGGATCGAACCTGAGTAGAAAGAGCCTCATCGATAATATCGACAAAAAGCGACAAAATCTAGGAAGATTTCCTAGGATTCTAGAATTCTCTAAATTGTGAACTGATACAAACCGGGATTAGTAAGGCTAATAATTGGAGCAAATAGGAAGAGGTATGGGAAAAGTAGTTCTGATCACCGGTGCATCAAGTGGGATTGGACAGATAACAGCTCAGTATTTGCATGATCAGGGACATACCGTATATGGAACATCTAGAAGTGCACACGATAATTTTGATTACAAAATGCTGATTTTAGATGTCACCTCTGATGACTCCGCCTCATCCTGCATAGATGAGGTTCTCAAGTCTGAAGAAAGGATCGATGTCCTGGTCAATAATGCAGGTATTGGAGTTGTAGGAGACCTTGCTGAGGCAAGTGTGGAAGATATTCATGCTCAATTCAATACTAATCTCTATGGTGCTCATCGAATGGTACAGGCTGTTCTTCCTCATTTTCGTGAGAATGGAGGGGGTATGATTATTAACCTCGGTTCATTTGGTGGTCGTCTCGCAGTGCCTTACCAATCTCTCTATTCAGCATCCAAGGCAGCATTGGCATTCTATAGCGATGGATTGAGAATGGAACTTATGAGAGAGAGTATTGTGGTGAGCTGTATAGAGCCCGGTGATACCAGAACTCCGTTTGACACCCGCAGAAAAGAGGTATCTAATTACTCTCGAAGTGAGGTTTCTGAGCGAGCTCTTGACATAATGAGACACGCGGAGGCCAATGGTACAGATCCCAGTAAGATTGCCAAGCGAATTTCTAAACTTGTGAATTCTGGCAAAGCAAAACCCCGATACACTACGGGTATCGATGCCAAGATTGTAGGTTTGCTTCTCCGTCTCGTACCATTCTCCATACAGGAAAGGGGAATTATGATGAATTACAAGATACCAAGAAAATGACTCCTTGAAACACTCTTCTTATAGCAGTGGAAGGCTAGATCAGATAGTGGATACAGTAGAAATCGAGGGAGTCCAAGTCACATTATCTCCACCCACTGAATTCAAAACCGCATGGATTGGTCAAAAACGAGTTCAGGATCAGCTGCATGCCAGCTGGCTTATGCTTGAGGATACTGATTTACCATTGACACCACGAATCATCGGGCCTCCAGGGGTTGGAAAAACTACAATGGCCTATGCAACTGCCAAGCAGCAAGGTAAGAATGTCTACTTTTTCCAGGCAACAATGGATACAAGACCTGAAGACCTGATTGTGACTCCTGTGGTTGCAGATAAACAGGAAATCAAGTATGTTGCCTCACCACTAGTCAGTGCCATGATCACAGGTGGTGTACTGATCTTGGATGAGGGTAACAGGATGGCAGAGAAGAGCTGGGCAAGCCTCGCCCCATTGCTTGATCAGCGTCGTTATGTTGAATCTACTATAGCTGGGATTACTATCAAAGCGCATCCCGAATTCAGAATGTGTACTACTATGAATACTGACGCTTCAACCTTTGAACTACCTGAATATATCATTTCCAGATTACAGCCAGTGATAGAACTGGATTTTCCAACTGCAGATGAAGAGCGAGAGATTTTACGATATAGCGTTCCGTTTGCACCTGACCAGCTTATTGAAATGGTTGTTGGCTTTCTTCAGCAAGCACACAATGATGCCCAGCCCTATACTGTCAGGTCAGGAATTCAGGTCGTACAGTACACACTAAAACTTCATGAAACGACAAAACAGGGGATTGAAACCTGCCTCTACTCGGCAATCCAACAGATTGTTGGAGATGATGGTCTGAACTACTTGTAGGTGATCAGGTGGAACTGCAAAACAGTGCTCGTGAATTAGCGGTATTGGATCCTGCAGTTGACATATTTACCAATAATAATCAATCCATAATCGTGCTTCCTACACTCCACAATCAGGTACATTTCAGTCAAATAGCCCACCAGATTCTGATTGAGAAGGGAGTGGATAGGTGTCTGGTCGAATTACCTCAAGAGTTGGAACCACAATTGACAGCTGCAATTGACCGGTTGCCACTTCCTACCATCGTTCACAATGGAAATCTCGAGATGAGAGGAGAACAGGTACTGTCACCCGACTCTAGAAATGCATACATTGTCCATCCCGGGGAAAGTCTATACTGGACTTCCTATTTTGCCCGTAAGTCTGGCATACCTGTTCGCTTTGTTGATAATTGGCATGAGCGGGCCACCTTGGGGTGGAGCGTACCTCTCGGATATGAGCATCTGGCAAGCATTGGGTGGACCAGGTTTTTCGAAGAGGGGTCTGAAGTGCTTCAACAGCACTATGATGACCCACTGCATTCCCAGAGAAGTGTCCAGATGGCACTGAGGATAGGTCAGAACTTGGAAGGATCGGTTATCCTTGTTGTAATTGGTGCAGCACACTGGCCAGCAGTTGTCAATCATCTTAGAGATCTCGGTTTTGCAGGACAATCCATGGTTCCTGATATTATCTTAGACAGGTATCGTGTTGAAGTCAGACGGAAAATCAATCAGGATCCTGGCCTCTGGATAAGTGCTGATATTCACCCACACTCACTGCATCTCCTTACAGGGCAGTTGCCCTTTCACCTGGGATTATTTGTCGAGGATCCCCTACAATTCAACCTGCTTGAGTCAATCCGACATATCTATTTCACAGCTGAAAAAAGATATACTACCAAATTTGATGACCAGGTCAGTCCAGCAAATTATACTAGATTATTCCAGTACCTCAGAAATCTCGGTCGGTTGCAAGCTAGGATTATTCCAAACCTATACAATCTGATTACAGGGGCAAAAGGAATGGTAGATGATGATTTTGCTTTTGAAGTGTATCGCACTGCCATCTCCTATCCGTTTCTCCCTAAAGATGAAGAGAGACTGGATGAAATGCTCAAATTTACACCGGATGAGAGTCAAGGAGAAGTCATCCGGTTTGCATTCAAGCGGAGAATAAGAAGAGCGGTACTTAAAAAAATGGATCAGAATGAATTTGATGATCTGGACCCGATCCCAGAGGAAGAGTATGATGGAGAGTGGCAGGAGATCTGGGACAAATATTCACCGTATGGTTATGTCAGTTATCCTCCTGAAGATGTATTCATTGAGAATTACATGCAGTATCTCCGAAAGCGTATCGTAGAAATACTCATGGAAGAAGAATCTGCAACTATGGAATTTGATACATCTATGGAGGATGGAATAGACTGGCGAGAGACGATGAGGCATTATCATGAGGGAAAAATATATGTGAAGAAATACCCCAAAAATAAATACACTGTAGGAGCACTCATTGTTCAGTTTCTTGAGGAACCATTCGATACCTCTGACTACAGTCATCACAGTACCCTCTTTGCTGAGCATGACCAGGAGAGTCATATCAGTGTCATCACCACAAGACCCGGAGATATTATTGTTGGACCTGGTATTAGTCGAGTCAAGTATGCAGCTATTATCTCGCAGTTCCCTCCTGTGGCTATGTCATATTTCATCTCCAAAGAGAATATAGATCTCAAATTGAGATTAATATGGACTGCAATCAATATGAGTCTCAACAAGATCATAGGGTTCGTTGCAAAAAAACCACCCACAGCTGCTCAGCGTCATTTTGCAGCAGAGCAGGGCTACCGCCTCGTATTTCTCCCTATGGGTCAACTGACACCATCCTCTCTTCATAGGTTACGAACTATGCACCTTCTAGCACATCGTGATCTACGAGACAATGCCAGGGAATACATTGGCTTCTAGATAATATCCTATTTCCAGAGATATTTATCCACTAATATTAGAAATCAGGTATGAACCGCAATGAGGCTTTCAACCATCTCTTTGAGAAAGGTTTCGACTATCAATTCTATCAGACAAGAAGTGATCGCCACCAAGAAAGAATGAATCAGTCATATGAGGCCACAACCAAATACCTTGAAACTCTAGACCAGGAAACTATCGACCTTGCCAACGGTTCCCTGCGAGTCCTCTGTATTGCAGAGAACTGGTGCGGAGATTGTGGAAATGGGGTGCCAGTTATTGCCAAGATTGCTGAGATCATGACTAAATGGAATTTTACTATTGCAGCCCGAGATGATTTTGAAGAACTGATTGAACAATATTATACGACTGCAGGGAGGAAGAAGATACCCCTGGTCATCTTTGCAGATGAAGATGGAGACGAGATTACACGTTGGGTAGAACGACCTGCAAAATCCTATCAGAAACTTGCAGAACTTCAGGCAAAACGTCTCCCAAAGGAGGAGTACATAGAGGAGTATCGATCAAATTCGGTATTTTTACCCCCTAAAGTATCTGAGAACTGTACTGATGAGATACTTGTTTCTGCAACCAAGGCTGCAACCATGACCAGGATATTACCACAAAAGAAGAGAAACTAGGACCACCACGACCACCGAGACCAGGTTAACAAGATCATTGCTGAACCAGGCTAGACCCCTGTATGGTTCTGTATCTGCTTCACATGCATCATGAAATGTCTTCTCTGTCACCTTCTTACAGGCAGGACATTGATATTGTGCCTGAATGGTTGCACCAAGAAATGAGTCAATGAGCGAACCCAGTAATCCACCTAAGATGACTACAAAGGGGAGACTGACATCAAACTGACCATATGCTACCAGAAATAGTGAATATGTCAGACTGATCAGGCTGGCCGCTAGAAAACTTGCAATTAATCCTTTTGTGGAGATACCACCTGAGGTCCCTCGAGGAACTGTCCGACGGGGATCCAGTATCCACCTTGGAGCTTTTGAGGACGTCACCCCCAGCTCGGTGGCCCAGGTGTCAGCATTAACCACTGCAAATGCAACTACTAGCGCTACAACAAGAGAATCAGATATATCAAGGATAGGAATAGAGGATTGCTGTATCAAGATCAGAATTGCAATGAAGCCAGGTATACCTCCATTTGCAAGTACCTGCTTGCTGTCTCTCTCACCTCCCTTCTCTGCAAGTGTCATAGCTTCCTGTTTGATCTCATCTTTTGCTCGGTAGCGAGTCAGTACTGTGGAAGACCCAAAAAAGACAATGAGAAGGGTCCAAAACAGAGGATGGATCACAAAGAGGAGAAAACCCATAATCCCGGCAGTTGTAATACCACCCGGAACTGTCAGTGACTGCTTCTTCCAGACAACATACCCAACTGGGAGATTGACCAGCAAGCTGAGAAGAAGAGTTAATGCTAGCACAAATTTGACCAACGGTTGGTGGGATATACTTTTTTCTGTACCATAATACTCCTAAAGACTACCAATTGCCGTGAGTTGTGAAAGCGGTAGTCCTGGAGAAATCAGTATCTTCACAGGATTTGACAGTAACTGAAGTTGATCAACCCCAACCAGAAGACGATGAGGTGCTGATCAAGGTCAAATACAGTGGGGTTAACTATGCTGATATTCTCTCAAGAAAGGGGTTGTACTCCTGGGCAGGAAAACGCCCGTACATCATGGGATTGGAAGCTGCAGGGGAAGTAGTTGAGACTGGAAAAAATGTATCGGACGTAGAGATCGGTGACCGATTGGTTTACGGTGGACAGTCTGGTGGATATGCAGAGTATCTTACTGTTAACCAGGAATATGTCTTACCAGCACCTGAGAATTATACTTGGGAGGAATGTGCAGGATTTGGTGTCACATTTTTCACGGCCTGGGTAGCTATGCATGAGATGGCTCGGGTCCGACCAGGAGAGACTATGCTTGTACACTCAGCAGCAGGAGGGGTGGGAACAGCCGCAATCCAACTCGGAAGAGTGCATGGGATGCAGGTTTTTGGGACAGCATCTCAACCTCATAAGCGAGCAAAAGTTGAGGAGTTAGGAGCTACTGCCTTCTCATACGATGATTTTGATACAAGACTGAATGAAATGGAAATACGACCGGATATGGTACTGGAAACTGTTGGAGGGGATGTTTACAGGAGGAGTTTTGATCTTCTGGCTCCAATGGGTAGAACAGTTCTGGTGGGTGCATCAAGCATCAAAGTGAATAAATGGAACCCTCTCAGTTTGTATCGAGCATATAAAGCACTTCCAAGTGCTCGGATGAGTCAGGTACTGAGACGCTCAAGGGGATTCATGGGAGTTCATCTGGGTTATATGCTGAAGAAACCTGATATTCTAAAACCAAGCTGGGAGAGAATGCTTGAAGTAATTGCAGAACATGATCTTCATCCAGAAATCGATAGGGTCTTCCCAATGAGCAAAGTCGGTGAAGCTCACGACTGGATTGACAACCGCCACAATATTGGAAAGGTTCTGCTGGATCCCACAGAATAATCTATTCAGACCTATTTAATACAAAATTATCATACAATGAGGTGCAACAACTTCGATACTCTACAGATTTGGCTCTAGATATTCTCAGACAGGAAAGCAGAGAATATACAGATCTATGGACACAAATAGATCATGAGATGAAATTCGCGATGACCGAATTGGGGAACGAGCTTGGGTTGGGACTGCTTAGAAAGGGATTTCTGTCAATGTACTGGTGGTATGTCTCCAGAAAGATGGTGAATATGGCACAGGAGGGTGCTTCCCTGGAGGAAATTGAAAACACCGTAGGTGAGATTACTCAGAAAATCTCAAATGATGCTGTCAAATTACCGTTTCTCAGAAACAGGGCAGAGAGATCGCTACTTAGAATTAGACCATGGATACAGGGAAAGAGAGTCCTAGATTTCGGATGTGGAGATGGTATGCTAGCTAGTAAACTGGGGGAAAAATACCATACAGTCTGTGCAGACGTTGAGGATCTGAGAGCTGAGGAAAACAGGGAGATACCATTCTTCAGAGTGGGACAGGAAGGTATCGGAACATTACCACAGGTTGATACCACCATACTCTGGACTGTTCTTCATCACTGTGATGATCCAGAACTGATAGTGAGACAAATCACTGAGATCACATCCTCACGTATCATTATTGTTGAGGGATATGCAGACAATTCGGCGATCCTGAAAAAGAACTGCTTTTACGATTGGTATCTGAATAGGCCTGGAAAGGGTCAGGATGTTAATGTCCCCCTCCAGTACCGTACTTCAAAACGATGGAGAGAGTTATTTGAAGAAGTCGGATGGAAACTTGTTCACCAGCAGTACCTTGGTGTGGATGAACCTATTGTACCTGAGCGCCATGTACTTTTTGTAATTGAACCCAGAGCTTGAGAATAGAATTAAACCTCATACGGTGGTTTCTTATAAACTACAGAATTTGGTAGAATAGCATGCAGCAATTTGATGTCTTCATCCCGGCGGCATCAGGAGAGATTTCAGGTCATAAACACTATCCTCTCCTGCTTGAAAAGGCCCAAGTTGACAATAAAGCCTTGATTGAATTGGGTGGAATGACGATGGTCAGCCATGTCATCCAGGCCCTGGATAATTCTAAGTACATTAGATCAATAACAATTTTGGGGCTACAACCTGAAGATATTGAGGTTGAGACAAAAGTTCCGATCACCTTTCTTGAGGGTGGAAAAACTAGCTTTGAGACCATAGAGATTGCAATGGATTACTTCCAGAATAGGGATGATACCACAGACTATGTCATCTCTGTATCCTCGGATATTCCTTTATTGACGTCAGAGATGATTGACAGTATGATCGAGAGTGTAGACTTCTCAATGGATCTCGAGGTCTATTTCCACATCAGTTCTGAGAAAATGACAAAACTACGTTATCCCAACGCTAAGAAACTGCCTATCAAAATACGAGGTGGAAACATTTTTGCGGGTGATTTTCACATTCTCCGACCTGATGTTATTGAGAAGAGAAAGAAAGACCTGAGACAGCTAATGTACAATCGTAAAAGTGTATTTGCAGCAATTAAAATTGTCTCGCTTCGATATATCTTCAAATACCTCTTCAGAAGGCTTAGTATTGATGATATCAGATCCCGTTTCAAGAAAATCTATGATCTGGATGGAGCATTTATTCTTACAGATTTTCCTGAACCCTGTCTTGATCTTGACTATGCCGATGATCTAGAATTTTTCAATCACTGGGTTACGTCAAAACGACATGATCTTCAGGGTGACAGATCACATGCAATACGATCCTACAAGGAATTTCACATTGCAATGAACCAACCAGAGATCAACTGAGAAGATAAAAAATGGCGCCCCCGCCGGGATTTGAACCCGGGTCCATGGAGGCCTGTGGTTTGCCAAGACAAATCCTTGACAGTCCACGATGATGGGCCGAGCTACACTACAGGGGCTTCATATGTCAAGCCTATGTAAGAACAGAGACTTGGGAAAGATGTGACCGGAGTCACGTCCTTCGTATATCTGATTAATTCTCTATTCATTTAAAAAATTGCGATAACGCGCGATGTAAGTTTCAATAATTGAGGTGAAATTGGCTGTTGAGTATTTCAGATTCTTGGAGTGTCACCTATTAAATTATCAAGTCTAGTGCCTCCCTCAATCAACACTTATTTTATAATCCTAGCACAGAGGTGACTGAGAATGGCAGTATTCGAGTTTGATGTGGAGAAAACGGCCGAGAGACAGAAGTCAATTGCCATCTGGTCATTTGTCTTCTTTGTACTTCTGTTTGTCCACATGCTTCTTGATCCAATACTCCATTGGGATTGAATGCTATGAGCAAAGAGGAATTCATGGATAAACTGAGAGCCACATCGTTCACCACTATGGAGAACCTGGTTTCTCTAACCGTGATTCTGGTGACAGTTTTCTTTCACCTGGTGTTTACCATGGCATTCCACATTGTGGGGTGATTGTTTGTACAGACGATGGTTACTCCTTCTTGGATATATCACAACAGTTTCTGCTGATACAGGACATGTAGAGACGACAGACTTCACCTGGACCGAATTTTTCCTCACACTGGGAGTCATCAGCCTCTTTCTTGCTCTGGGACTGTATGGTCTTTCTAAGTGGCAGTCTCATCCAGGCAGTCTCCCCATCAAAAAATTGGGTATTGCCACTGCACTGACGGTTCTAGTCAATGCCATTCTCTTTGCAATTGTATACATGGTGTGATTATCTTGGCAGAAGAAGGATTTTACGTTTCAAAGGAAGAGAAGGAAGAGATTGAGAAGAAACTGGTCAGTATCTCCGATTACCAGAGGCTCTCATCATTACTGGTCTGGTTGGGCCTGCTGATGGTGATCTTGCATATTGCAGCAGACATATTTTTCCATGTGATTAACTAGAAGCCAACTTGACCCAGATCGACTGCCAGAAGCTGGCCCTGGATTCCGGTTGTTGTCAACAAGAGGTCAACTGCAGAGAGGATCTCTTCAGATGTTACTATTCTACCTGTCACATTCTTCTTCTCCAGTTTTTCCTCCAGAGATCTCCGTGTAACTCCTTGCTTGTCTGCTTTGGCATCCAATTCTCGGTCATGTCTTGGTGTCATGACATATCCGGGGGCTATACAGTTAGTCATAATATTGTGAGGACCCACCTCTTTGGCAAATGAGAGAGTAAGATTATGGACTGCAGCTTTTGCAACACCATATGCTAATTTTCCTGCAGATGGCTCAGTCCCTGTGGTTGATCCGAAAAAGACAATATTCCCCCCTCCAGTCTCTTTCATCCATGATGCCGCCTCACGTCCTGCAAGAAAGGCAGATTCAAAATTCACTCGCATCACCAGTTGC
>JAEOUB010000452.1 GCA_016839545.1 Candidatus Kariarchaeota archaeon
CTCAGGGCCTTGTTCTTACCTTCCATGACGACAAGTACACAGTATCGTGCCGGTTGTAATAAGGGTTATTCCTGTGCGAAGGAGTGAAAAGAAATCCAACATTCTTCTCACTAACTAGAAAGTCAGTCATAATCTTGATATTGAAAGATAATGTACTCTGAATCATGTCCTCGGGTCTAGATCAATCAAAAGAGTCCTATCTCTATATTGGTGTCAATCCGAGGAAGATAAAACAGGATATTATCTCTACCTTCACAGGACAGGGTTTGGTGCCTATCTCCTGGTACTTCCTCTTCAGCCCCGAGGACGTTAGAATCCGTAGAGAGATCATGCCTGACCAGATCCAGCAGCACACCCAAGATGACCTGACTTCATTTGAGGAATTTGTGGAAGAGCCGGTGGCATTCCGATCCACTCTTCCCGACGCCAAAACCAGGTTGGCTGCATACAAGAGAGCATTCTCTCCCATTCCGTATCTGTGGTCGTACTTCAAAGTGATCGAGATCCTCGACAAGGAGATTGAGGATTACATCTATCAGCTAGAGAATGAACCCGGTCAGTTAATCATGCACCGACAGACCAACCATCCTGAGACTCGTCTGTCACAGGTAAAAATTGACGGTGGTCGTCCTGAGGAACCTGCAGCAATTGATATGGACAATCCTTTTGCAGGATTAGAAGATCTGGGAGCCGAGATAGAGGCAGCTGCAGGCCCAGTGGAACCCAGTTCTGCATCAGATGAACTGGCTGCATTCTCAAGTGATGACCTATTATCAGCTCTTGCAGATGCTGCTGACCTTGATTTTGGTGATAGCGATGTGGCTCCGGTTAGGGATGATCCCTTTGCAGAGGAAATCAGCTTCGACGTTGATGAGAGCTATGAGGATGACGAGGAGGATTTCATGCCCATAGTTGTCTATTTCGATCAGCTGGCATCAGACAACAAAGGTGATCGGATCAGCCGTCTCCCTCTTCTTCTAGAGCGACTGATGCATCATGCTGAGCGAGAGGGAGAAATGACTCGAGTCATGCATGACCTGCTACAGGAGATATTTCGAGATGCGATGTCAGGCTACCGGGTGACCGGTCAGCTGGCAGAGGATTTTGTGCAGAGTAATCCAACAAGACTCCCGGGTATCATGCTAGGGGAACCCTCACCCTACGTGATTATTGATCAGAAACTTGACTTGGAATACTGGGCATCAGGTACCCTGCAGTCAGGTGATGAGCGATTGATGTATACGCTGACCATGCTCCCGACCGAGCAGGTGCACATTGCCATTCAATCCGGTACCCTGTCAGATGTGATCGATGACATCGGAAACCTGATGTCCAACACACAGAATTTGAAATTCAAACGACTGTCTGTTCCTCTTCTGAAACAGCCACCTCTGGAGTCCAACATCTGGGGCTTCCGTGTGCTCATTCCCGAGGAGGGCGGAGTGCTAAAACCTGCCACACTCCTAATTTCTGATCCCATTCAATCTTGGAGAGAGGAATTTGAGTCCAAGCTGAAACTCCCAGGTGTACTGGAGGACTGGCATATCGACCTCTCCGTGAGATATACTGAATACAGTGATATCGATACGTACCAGCTGGTATTTGAGGGTGCCAAGGATATTGACGAGACCTTTGAGGGTTTTGTTCGCTGGGCACGACGTCACCATATCATGTACAAGCAGCGATTTGGAGTAAATGGTACCATTCTGCGACTGAAATCAATTCTGGAGGAGACCAATGACAAGCAAGAGGGTCAGCAGATCTTTGATATCCTGACAAAATTGACTGAACTTGGCTTTGAGCCTGCAATTGATGCCCTCTCCGATGATGCAATCGTTAGAAAACTCCCATGGCTGTATTCCTGATGTTTCAGAGTGCAGTTCCTTCCAGCTGTTTGACATTGATAATAGTATAATCTGCCTGAGCATAGTATGTGAACAGTATGCTAACGTAGCACTTGAAGCGCTGATGATTAAAGGTGAACTCGATACTCTCCTGGCTGTCCTTGCCTGCATTTCTCATCTTCTCGACAACTCCCTGAAATGCCCGGACGGCGGTGCAGGGGGCAACATCGACAAAGAAGTTCTTGCCTTCCACTGTATCTGGAGCCATTCCGGTGATTTCCGATTCTGCCAGGTTGTAGGAGATAATGGTATCATCATTGGCGAGGACAATTGCTCCCAGAGGTAGGGCATCGATGAATGAGCGAGGAAAACTGGAGACATCTGTGTGTTCAATCCCACCGACATCTACAAGACACGAGGTACAGATTCCGTTGGAGGATGGAGAGTCCTCGACGTTGATTGTGTTACGGCACCATGCACACTCGGTCAGCATGATGAGATGTATAGAGTTGAAATTATTAATGCTTGTGGATGGACCTCTTGCAATGGAGTGAGAGAAAATGGTGAGAAAAGTATGAAGAACTCTGCAAGGTATGTGAATTGATTAGGAGGAAAAAAGGGGGTCTCGTGCTAGCGAAATCTGTCATCGAGAAGCGTAACCAATTGCATCGAAGACATCTGCCTTTGTTTCTTGTATGATTGTGGGATCGTGATCCCCCAGATGCGCATAACCACCACGATCTTTGCATCTGCTGCCAATGAGCTCTGTATGCGTGCATATCGAGCAATGACTTTCCGACACCTACGAGAGTATAACTTTATATATCAATCGCACTTATTGAGATCACTCTAAAACGTCGATACAGACGCTTACGGAGGACTTACAGCGATAATACAAGATTATTACACCGTCGTA
>JAEOUB010000453.1 GCA_016839545.1 Candidatus Kariarchaeota archaeon
GCATCATTGTAAACAGTTGTCTCATTTATTGCCTGTGCCAGCCGTGCTACTGATTGAGACGCATGGATGACCTCGTCCAACCAGTTTAACAGGTCACCAGGATAGACGAAGAGATCATAGCGTTTCTTCAATTCAAATGTAAGACTATCCAAATCCAATCCCTCTAATCTCATATCAATAATGAGTTTTGAGAGTTTGAGTTGTGGGTGCACACAATAAGGATTGGCTTTACAACCGCAATCAAAGAACATTTTATTCCATTCTTTGATTCTTGTAACCGTATATGGGTTCAATTTGTTGAGGTTAGCCTTTCCTGTTATGACATCCAAAATTGATTCACTTAGGAACCTTTGACTCAAGTGAGTCTTCATGGCTTGCTCAAGTCTTGCATGGACTTTGCGTGAGAGATAAACCGACTCTATTGGTGCAATCTCACAGGCAATATTGATTACTGTATATTTGGTCGTCTTCTTGGCGATATTGTACCCGAAATCCGGTTTGAGAAAACTTGAGCTAACTGCACGACCAAGTGGAGTGATATACCATTTACGATCTTTTTCAACAATCATGCCCCTCTGTGTAAGGTATTTCATGGCCAGCTGACTTTTATTTGTACGATAGAAGAGATGATTGTAGTAGTTCTTGATCTGACCTTCACTCACGGGGTTTCTCGACGAAATATAGGCCAATAATTGCTCAGCCTCATCATCGATGGTAATGTCTCCATCAATATCCTCCACATTCCCTGTCATGATATCAAATGCAATCTGCTCTTCTGTCTTTTCTTGACCTGAGTAGATTTTCTGACCCGGGGTAGCAATCATTATTGACTTACCCTTATCGTGCATACCATATCTACCAGCCCTACCAGACATCTGATAGTACTCCGCGATGGAGATCCAACGAGCCCCCATCCCTGGATTCTCGAAGATTACCTGAGAAACGGGGAAATCAGCACCTGCACCTAATGCAGCCGTCGTAGTCACAACTTCAAATTGACCTTTTTCAAATCCTAACTCTACTTTCTTACGCTGCGCATATGTCATTCCTGCATGATAGTATGCTGCTTTTATTCCCGTAGATTTCAACAGAGAAGCCAAATCTTGTACTTTTCTCCGAGTATTTGTAAACACCATTGACTGTCCTTTATGACCAGTGCTTGACTCCATCTTTATCTCATTCTCGACAAAGTTTCTGATCATCTCCACTCTTTCATCCTCAGTAGAAGACATCACCAAGTGTCGTTCAAGTGGTATTGGTCTCTTCATATACTCTACAAGATGCAATTTCATATCAGCTGCTAATGACTTCGCATTTCCTACTGTTGCAGATAGGGCAATGATCTGAGCTTTTGGATAAATGGAACGCATTCTTGCGAGCATCCCATCGAGTTCAACTCCTCTTTCAGGGTCTGCAAGGAGTTGGAATTCATCAATGACAAGAGTACCGACATCTCCCAGTTTTTTCCATGATCCACTTCTTAGAATCCAATCAAGGGCTTCAAATGTTGCAATGATGATATCTGCATTCAAATAATTTCCATCAGGATAAATGTTGAAATCCGAACCTGACTCAATTTTGCTGATACCAACTCTCAGTACAGTTCGAGCACCTAAGGATTTGTATCTTTTCCGGAAAGTTTCATATTTTTGATTGGAAAGAGCAACTAACGGGGTGACAAAAATAAATTTCTTGTTATGTGATTTCCAATTTTGTATCCCTGCCAGCTCACCCACAAATGTCTTACCACTCGAGGTTCCAGCTATTACTAACTGGTCTCTCCGATCCAAGAGACCCTCATCTATAGCCAATCTCTGTACAGGGAGTAATTTACCATGCCCGACTCGGTTGAAATGCTCCACTAATTCTGAGTCTAGTAGATTCTGCTTGTTTACTGATTCCAAGTAAGTTCTGATAGGTATGCCCTCAGAGTTCGAGTCAGCAGGTATGATGTCAAATAGTGTTTTTTCTGGATCCCGGGAAAGTTCAACAGGTTGCCAAAGATTGGCAATTACATCTTGAACAGATTTTGACCTTGAGAGTAGAGAGGTGAAATACTTACTTGCAGATGCAGTCAACGGGATACCTCTTCTTTTGTACTCATCCTTTATTTCCTCTGTAGCACACAGCCGACAGACTTTCTTGTGGTACATGATGTATGTAGTTTCATCTTTAAGACGAGTTAGCCTCTTATGTTCTCTTAAGCACGTTGTACAAATTTTCATAATTTTGGGACGTGAGATCTCTTTTTTGTCAAAGTATTCAAGATAATCATCAAAGTTTTCTGGTCGATCACCACTGGTGATAAAGATCAGACTTGAATTTTTCAGGATTTCAACCGCCTGATCACTCTTCAGAAATCTGAACGTATTACCCGTTATTTGCTCATACTTGTACGGTCTGAATTTCTTATTCTCATATTTGAAACTTAGACGACCCCTATGGATCGGTTGAACCCGAGTTACCCCTTTGGACTTGTCAAATAACTCCAAGTGAACCTGATTATGCTCTGTGCTGAACCTATGGAGCAGAATTAGGTATTCTTTTGGGAGATTTAGTTGGACCAATTTGGGTAACAGATCTCAGTCATACGTCATTATATAGAAGAATACAGTTAAAGACATTCTCTAAAATTGAATAATCGCTTTTCCTTGCAATATAATGAAAAGATTCAGTACAATATGCCCGACCATCAAGCCAACTACATTTCGATAACGCAACACGATCAGATCTCCTCCAATTCCTAGAAATAATGTCAACAATATGGCCCCATACACGCCAATGAATTGGGTTAGAGCGACAATCTCGTATATATGAATTGTAAACCAGATTAGATTCTGAGCAAAGATCGCAGGTAGTGCACCCTTGATTCCTTCAACCTGAATGAGCACAAACCCCCGAGTCCAAAGATCCGTAATAGCAGCCATCCCACCAATGAGAATGAGTAATAGCAGACTCTCAAGCCACATTCTATCTCTCCATTGTGTGGTAAATATCTCAAAATGGGCGAAAATGTATGATGGTACAAGGTAGAGAAGTATACCTAAACTAAACGATACCAGAAATATTTGGCTGCCTTCAATGCCAATGCCCAATTCCGAGATTGGCTTTCCTTTACGTTTGAGATAGAACAGACTTGGGACGATGTAACCCAATAACATACGTGAAAACCGGAAGGAATGTCTCACAAAGATAGATTGCTGAAGAAACCAATCTACGAAGAAGATAAACTGAATGGAATATCCCAGAACTGCTATTGTAAGACTTAAGGCTATTACCATAGAGAGGTCTCTGAGATCAGTCATGCATATTACTCTTTCTGGGTTATGAAAAAAGTGGACCCTTGGATGGATGTCGGTTGTTTGAACCCACTTGATTTCAATAGTCTCTGAAGTGAAGTATGGTCACCAGAATCCTTGGTTTCAGACTGCATCAATAGGAATGGCTCGAAACCTATGATGTTCCCAGGGTCAAGTTCATCCCGGATTATCAAATAACCATTGGGAGATAACAACTTCTTGAAAAATTGAATTTGCTCCTTATTGCTATAGTCGAAGTGGAAACCATTTGGAACAATTAAAACGTCATAAAAATCAGATACATCATTTCTCAATATTACCACAGGTGAGAAATCTCGGAGTTCCTTAACAAACTCGAAATATGAAATAGTTTGATCTCGCAACTCAAAGTTTGGACTAATGAAACCAATCCGGGAGAACATGTCTCTCATCATGGAGAAATAACTTGCACAAACTTGTGGATAGTAGGAATACACCCCAATCGAAGGTCTCGGAAATGTTCTTGTGACTAATGAAAAATTCAATTCAGACGCATCACGAATAGACAATTCCTCAATTGATAAGAGTCGTTCGAGTAAATACTTGTCCTTATCTGAGCTCAAAGATCCACTACCCCCCTCAATCCTTTCCTCGAAGAGATTGATGCCTCTCTGCAGGAAGTGATGAACGGGGGAGCGGGGAGAGAGTTTCTCAATGTTTTCGAATTTTCGATTCTGAAAGTTCAAGTCGCCTTTTATTGAATAGGTGGAATTTGACTCCTCTAACACATCATTGGCAGCAAGAAATGCAAAAATAGTCTCGAGGAACATAACAAGGTCTTCTGGAATATTCTGTGTGTAACAAAAGCGTTCAATAGTCTGGGGAGACTCAAAATGTGACAGAAAATCATTCTTCTTGAGCCATTCAAAATAGTATTTAGAAACACTACCTCTAAGCTCAACAACCATCTGTCGCTGATTCACATTATAGAAATCAATTCTTATTACAAATAACTTACTGTTTCAAGGATTGTAGAATGCTGATAATCATTTGGTGAGATATTCAAATATGTGACGATGACGACCCCATTCCATAAATCGCAGGTAATCAAATAGATCAGCCCCCGTTTTCTCCGCAAGGTCAAAAATTGAATGAGAACCATTAACTTCAGAAAGAGAATTCCACATATCATCAGAGACATATTCAGGACGATCAATCTGGTCAAGATTATCAAGGACGATCAAAGGTTTGAGTTTAGCACATCTAATGCTAGTCTGGATGTAGTTTTGCACAAATTTGGGAGGTGAAGCCATCTCAAATGACATATTCAGTATCTCAATAGTAAATCGAATTTCCCTGTCATTTGCAAACCTCCAACCATCTTTTAGCGAGCCGTTGGTTAGTTGCATCCAATCCCCTAGTCTGGCGATCTGGGCAACGTTTGGATCGTCAACGAGTGCAATAAAATAGGTACTTGAGTTTTTGACTCTAGTAACCGTAAAGGTCATTCCATTAAATAGAAAAGACGAAATTTTTCCTGAGAAAATTTCCTTGAATTGACGGTCAAAATAATTCAGAATTGAAATGGGTTCAATTTCTCTTCCTGCATAGAGTTTGGGAAAATAGCGGAAATCTGAGAATTTCGTATCAAGATCTACCATAGTAAATCCCTTGATGAAAGAATAGCTTAACGGGTTGGCAATCTGATTATCGTCCAGTATCTTGATTTTCTGTGATCCATCTGCTCTATCAAAAAACTGGGCGCCGGTCTGATAGTCTCTCAAGGCGTTAGCGAGTTCATCAGAGATCCTTTGGGGATCGCCTCGAGAACGCATCAGAGCTCTTCCCCCGATCCGTTTGATTGGATCCATGTCTGACCCCGGGATACAGGAAATCAGTAACACATTTGATAGTTCGGGGTTATCTTCATGTTCCCTTCTAAAAACTGCAATGATGTCATCGGGATTAGTTAGGATATCTACATCTGCCCTGGCTACTCCCGCATATACCTCTGAAACTGTCTGATAGTCTCTTAATTTGCTAATATAGGAGGAGCCTTTTGATATCTCATTTAGGTAAACTACAGGGCCCAAGTACAAATCAAACACAATTAAAGCGATGAATTGGATCCTTAGATCCCTGAATCCTGGAAGTATGACACCGGGGATGACTAGCTCCATGGATTTTTCATCTTCTTCCCAAGTGTCACTCATAAAATTAACAAAGTTTTGGCAATTAAGAAAATTCCCATTTTTCTGAAGATTTGAAACAGGATTTTCTCAATTATTTATCAGAGATGAGTGAAAC
>JAEOUB010000454.1 GCA_016839545.1 Candidatus Kariarchaeota archaeon
CATATCTGGGTGAGAATCCAGACGATGCCTAGTTTGAGAGGGTGAGAACCTGACGGAACAAAAGACACGAAAGAAGGTTCCCGTAGAACCTGAATCATTCAAATCACGACCAAAGATGACACTGCGATACCCCATTCAGAAGATGAGAACGTCAGCTACATTAGAAATCAATACCAAGGTGAGGGAGTACCGAAGTGAGGGCATTGAGATCTACAATTTTGGGTTGGGTCAATCTCCTTTTGGAGCACCGGAAACGGTGAAAGAGCAATTCGTAAAGCAAGCAGATCGTACCTCGTATTATCCCAGCCAGGGAATTCCTGAGCTGAGAGAGAAAATTGCTGAGTTCTACAAGTACTTCTATGATATTGAGGTCCGACCTGAACAGGTCACAACAGGGCCGGGGAGCAAGGAACTCATTTTTCATACAATGCTGGCACTGAATTCCTCATGGTATTTCATGTCGCCTTCATGGGTATCCTACGAGACTCAGGCAAACATGATCGATCGTCCCTTTTGGCGTGTATTTACTCAACCTGAGAATGATTATCATCTTACTGTTGCGGATATTCGACGGCAATTCAATAAGTATGCAGATGATCCACGATCGGATGAGATTATCATGCTCATCAATTATCCGAACAATCCCACCGGTATGACGCTCAACAAGGATGAGGTCAAGAGAATTGCACGATTCGCTCGGAATAATGAGATCATGATACTCAGCGACGAGATCTATGCCAATATCACCTTTGGTGACGAGCCTCATCATTCCTTCTTTCTCGAGTACCCTGAGGGGACTATTGTCACAGGGGGCGTCTCTAAGGATCGATCCATGGGCGGATACCGGATGGGTGCTGCCATCCTCCCGGATGATGAGCGATTGATCCAGTCCTTCCGTGCCATTGCCTCGGAGACCTTCAGTTCAGTCGCCGCCCCGATACAGCATGCCTCGATCGCTGCGTTTTCTCCAAATCAAGACATCGTGTCACATATCCGCGATTCTACAAAAATTCATGCTCTGGTTGGGGACTACGTCTACAACCGACTCAGGAATATGGGATTCTCCCTAGCCAAACCGGAAGGGGCATTCTACTGCTTCCCGTCTCTGCACCGTATGAAGGAAAAACTCTTGGAGCAGGATATCACCAGCTCCCGGGAGTTGGTAAATCTGCTGCTAAAGGAGTACCAGGTGGCAACATTGAGTGGGTCATCGTTTGGTATGCCAAAGGAGGAGATGGCACTACGTATGGCCTACATTGATTATGATGGACGGGCCGCTCTTCATTACTACCGCAAAAATCAGGGTCAAGTCGATCCCATGACATTTCTGGAGGGACAGTGTCCCAATATTATTGAGGGACTCGATCAGTTGGAACAGTTCTCAAAGGATTATATGAAGTAAGTCTGCCTTGATTCAATACAATCGTCAACCATCTATCAGGTCGCTAATGTCTTTAATAGCCACCAAACAATCACTTCTATTGTGGCTATCCTCACATTTTCATTTCTTATTGTCCACAAGGAATTTCAGGACAATATCACCTATGATGTAGAAGACAATATTGTCTTCGAAGATGTGCTTGTACACATTTGTGACAGTTTTGGGTTTTACAGGAATAGGATCTCAGTCACCTCAAATCTAGGAATGGAAATTGATGATCTCAAATCTGTGACTGGAAGGATTGCCGATACGTATGGAACCTATTTCAAAGTGGTTGTGAGTGAACCCAATCAAACGTTTGTGAGGACCGTTGCCAACCAACTCGGGGGATTGCAGACTGTTGAGGATGCATTTGAGAACAACAGGGATAGATCTCTTGATGGGTGGGAGGCTCAGCCTACAACCCAGGTAGATGGGGGCGTGAAAGACATTCTCAAGGAATTAATTGAGGATATGTTCAGAGTACACACAGATAACTGGACTGTTGATCCTGATGGTAATATAGAGATCATAATCATTCCCAAAATTGACATATACATCAACCAACTCCGGGTGGATATCAAGGCAGAAGCATCAGTCAAGACGCTCTTCACCAAAGTAGCTCTCACCTGTGGGATGCAGTTGCGAGATGTGGTGGTTGTACCACTGATGAAAGAGGCATTTGTCATTGATGATATGGATATGAAGGTAATTGAACTGGTGGAGACTCATGGAGCTGCATTTTTGCTCTACCCAAACAAGACCAGGGAGAACCTGGTGAGCAGTTCTGAAATCCTGGCAAAAGATGTGGCTGAAGTTCTGGAAAAATATGGATAATCTGACCGCTAGTATCACTTCTGAGTTTCAAATACATCGATGAGACGATCAGACAATCCAAAATATGTATCTGTAGTGAGTGATAATCTGATCAATTCTCGGATACCCTCCTCACCAAAGACAGTTTTCGCGTGTTGAGAAGCTTCTTTGAGATCCATGATAAGGTAGCTCTCAGGATCCTGGATATGACTCATCGAGGTATAGAAATTCAGAGAGGGACACTGGTCCACAGCCGGATCGCAGGCCGGATCATCAGATTTTATGTACGTCACAAAAATCTCCCTCTCAGGAATTGAGCCATGGGGATTGACCTCAAGAGTTATCGGTTCTCGGGTGGCATGATCAACTGAATGAATTGTTGTTCTTGCATTGAAGGTATAGGCAATACCCAGAGCATCGATAGCACACATAGAATATCCCTTGCCAATCCCGTCAATTTCAACTGTGTACTCAGTAGGTACAGGAGACACTGGGTAGGCACCAATCAATTTATTATTTGAATTGAAGCTGAGAAGACCTTTTCGTGCAATAGTATCGTAGTCAGTCTCCTCAAAACGGGATGAAAACTCATTGGCTATCGACTTGTAGTCCTGACCCTGTAGCAAACGTCTCAATACGTCAAGATGAAGATTGTATATGGTATCCTCCAACGTCATAAATGAGAGCTTAAAATCTGACATAAATGGGTATTCTATTCCGATTGGATTTCATTGCCTCAAACTAAATTGAGGGAGTATTCCGCACCTTCATATTTACATTTAAGACATCTCTGTCACCTGCTTGGATGTGAAATTGCTCTCTCTGCATGTTGAACGGGTACTATTTCTCTCACCACATGACGATGATGCCCTGATTGGCTGTGGCGGTCTGATATCACAATTGGCTGAGCAGGGAACCGACGTCAGTGTGGTGGTACTGACAGATGGTGGTCTGGGATACAGTTCGGTTGAGGATAAGTTGGATATTGCTGAGAGAAGGAAACAGGAGGCTCTGGAGGCATATACAACACTTGGAGCATCGGTTCAGTTCCTGGGATATCCTGATATGGACCTGAGAAATTACCAGAACTGGACTGCGATAGATGGATCACCCGGTGGGTATCAGCAGATTTTGAAACTAGTACGGGAATTCAGACCCGATATGGCTCTGCTTCCCAATCTGAATGATCGACATCCGGATCACCAGGCAGCATATGAAATAGGCAGGACTGCAGTATGGCAGGCAGGAGAGACAATTGCGGTAGATTTTGGTACACCACACCGGGTTGACCAGGTTCTGATGTACCAGGTCTGGGATGATCTAGAAGGGCAGAGTCATGTGTTCTCTCTTGATGAGAGTCTGCAAAAACTGAAAAAGGAAGCACTATCATCATTTATTTCTCAACAGCATATCCTGGAGACTATTGAAACCAATGCTGAGCACGAGTACTTCGAGAAATTGCAGTTTTGACCGACTGGATGGCATTACATCCTGCAAATTTGCTGTGATATAAATAGAGGAGAGGGTTTGTTATTGTCGTGGAGAGTCAGAGAGTCATCTGTGAAAATTGTGATTTCAACAATCACACGCTCTACAATTATTGCGGGATCTGTGGCAATCAGCTAGCAGATGAGGTAGTGGATATCAGGCAAAAGAGGCGAGGTAACGGTGTTGGCACACTGGCACCTGGAAATACCTCGGTTCCGACAGCGATCTCATTCTATGGGGGATTACTATCTATCCTGTTCTTCTTGCTTGCTGCAATTACTGGGATTGCATCATTATTTCTGTTCTTTGATGGTGATTTTGGCCTACTTATCATTGCTCTAGGCCTCACAGTGCTATTTGCCTATGCGGGAGTGCGCCTACCTGAGAGATTGAGAGCATACAGGAATGATGCCAGATATATCACAGTTACAACATACGGGATACTGGCAGTGATCACAGCTATTCCAATAATTAACGAACTGGACTCTCGATGGGTAGATCGTGCATTCATTACATTCATGTCACTACCATTTATTCTCGGAGCATCAGCGGTGTATTTCTTGATGTTTCACAAACCTATTACAGAGCGATTTTCCTAGGCTTTATTTGAAACACGATAGCGATTGATCAAAGCATTGAGCACGTCAATGGGGTGTTGGAGAATGTCCCCATGACCGGGAAATATGGCTTTTGGACTCAGTGTTTTGAGTTTTTGCAGGCTCTCGATATGAATCTCCTTTGATACATCTGCCATGGGAATGGTCGGGCTGGCAGGTTGGACAAACAGAGAGTCTCCTGTCATCAGAATACCGGATTGTGGATCGTAGAGACACAGGGAATCATCAGTATGACCAGGAGTCAGCAGGATTTGCAGGTGGTAATCACCAAAAGTGTAGGTGAGATCCTGGTTGAGAAGCAACTGGGGAAGACTCAATGAGACATCAACAAACATGGAGTAGGTTGCACCCAGATTGGCACGCTCCTTGACCACAGCATCAACATAAAAGCGTGTATCCTGCCTGACATAATCTCGCATTTTGGTACTTGCCACAATTGGGACACCCTTGTTTATGAAGAATTCCATGCCAAAGGTATGGTCATAATG
>JAEOUB010000455.1 GCA_016839545.1 Candidatus Kariarchaeota archaeon
GTCTGTTGAGTTACACCTAAGGAAAGATTCTATCCAAAGAGGCTACCAAGACCATCATCTTCGACGACCTCTCCCTCTTCTTCTTCTTCCTCTTCTTCCTCAGCTTCAGCAGCAGGTGCTGCGGCTGCGGCGGAACCGGATGCAGCAGGGGCTGCTGCAGCGGGAGCTGCCATGACGGCAGAGGAGAGAGCCTCTTCAATGTCAACTGTCTCGAGTGCGGCTACGAGAGCCTTAACTCGATTGGAGTCAACATCAACGCCGGCTGCGTCGAGAACTGCGGTGACACCGTCAACGGTGACATCTTTTCCAGCTTTGTGTAGTACGAGTGCAGAGTATAAGTATTCCATTTTTTTTTCACCTATTTATTTTGAGTGTATTTACAGTCGTCACTCACGACTAGCCGAAGAGGCCTCCAAGACCGTCATCTTCGACGACTTCACCCTCTTCTTCCTCTTCTTCTACTTCCTCTTCCTCCACTTGTGTTTCAGCAGTGGTTGAGGAAGAAGCTGCAGCAACAGGGACTGCGCTTGCAGCATTCAAGACAGCTTCAGACAATGCTGAGCTGTCAATAGCCATAACAGCACGAGCCAGAGCCATCATGTTTGCCTGAGCTCGACCAAAGACGACACCCTGGGTCTCGTCAGACAGATAGCCAATTGAAGCAGCAAGTGCCATGGCTTTCTGTTTTGCCTGTCCAATGACAATAGGAGCTGTGATATCTGTGAGTATACCAGCATTGACAGACAGGTTGACTGCCTGTTGATGTGCGTAGATAAACTCATTGATATACTGGTCAAAGTCAATCAGAAGATCTTCTCGACCAATAATTTCACCACCCTCTAAGACGAGAGCGATGGACAGTCCTACTTCAAACGGTTCAATCCCGAGTCTAGTGAGAATAGATGCCAAGGTTGTTGATACCCTGTCTCCAGGTTGGAGAACTTCTGTATCATTGGGGATGGCAACTGTACCACCTTCAATTCTTGTGGGAAGTCCGACAGAATTGAGCTCTGAGATGATCGTTCCTGGTGGCTCACCAGTGTTCATCTTGGGAACTGTAACCGAGATTGGAGATATCTGACCTCCCTTTGCTGGTGCCTTAACCTTGTTATTCTCTAGGTAGTTGGCAATAGCATAAGGTGAGTCATTGGTAAATAGAAAAGCTACAGGACCTATAATCTGATCCATAAGGGATTCTGCTCCTTGAAGACCATCGATTAGCTCTAAAGCCTTTTTCATCAAAGTGTTCTTTGCAACTTTGATCTTGGCTCTGCCTCTGAGTTCTTTTCTAAGTTTCTGGACAGTTCCAGCACCGATCGAAGACATCTCGATAAGACCAATTGTGTTGTAATTGGTAAGGTCATCAACCATTTCCTGAACCATGTCTGCCTTACGAGGAGAAATTGTACTGCTCATTTTATTCAATCCTCACTGCGGGACCCATTGTGGTTTTCACAAAGGCACTTTTGATGTTATTCTGACCTTGTTCGAGTCGATTCTCTACTTCAGACAGAATTGTACGTACATTTGATGCAATTTCATCAACACCCATATCCTCTGTTGCAACACGAGCATGAATTACGGGATTCTGACGAAGTCGTATCCTACAGGTTCTACCATATCGTGTCACAAATGAATTGATATCTGCATTTGGTGGCATGACAGATGGCATTTTACCTGAGGGACCGAGAAATCGACCCCATAACTTACCTACGGTTGCCATGAGTTGTGGAATTGCCAGAAAGTAGTCAATTCCATCAATATAGGTCTTGGTAGCGCTTGCATCACGTACCATTTCTTCAAGGTCTGTCTCGTTCAAAGTGAACTCAACACCTGCCTCTTTAGCCTTGTCTATTACTGAATCATCACCAATAACACATAGCCTGACAGTTTTGTTCAACTTGTGAGGGAGTAAGACCTCAACTCGAAATCTTTTGCTAGGATCTTTCAGGTCTACACCTTGAAGGCCAATATGCAAATCGACTGACTCCTTGAACTTGCGTTCTTTTTTGTCAGCGAGAGCCTTCTCAATCGCCTGAATGATCACATTATCTTCGGGTGGCATTTTTTATTTTCACCTACTGCTTCTGAGTCATACTCAGTCGGCGCAGATTGTTACTCAACTTTCTATTGATACACGTGGACAAGATTTGAACTGAACGTTCTCGTCTGCTCGTGTAGCATTATTAAGTCTTAAAGACCGCTTACAGTCTACGCAGTAACAAGTTTCCAATATTTCCCTTGTTTAAAAGAATGTAGTTAACTTACGCGAGATGGAAGATGGCAGGTATGTTGTGATCCCTAACTATTTTTTGTAGTAATTTGAATTGGTTCCATGGGATCTGAAAGACCGACCATTGAATATGTCAATCAGATCTCCGGGCAGAGAATACCTCTGACCGATGCTGTCAAGTCGTGGGTCTCAGAAACATTCGGATCATTGAATGAGGTTCAACAGATAGCTATCCCTAGAATTATTTCAAGAAAACATACACTGGTTATGGCCCCAACCGGGTCTGGAAAGACGCTTGCAGCATTTCTCGGTATCATCTCTGAGCTGAATCGTATTGAGCTCGAAGGAACCTTGGAAAACAAAATCTATGTTCTCTATGTCTCACCCCTCAAAGCTCTCAACAACGATATTCATAAGAATCTAGAAATCCCTCTTCAGGAAATCCAGCAAATATCTGGTTCTCATATCCGTGTGGGCAAACGTACGGGTGATACCACTACATCTGAAAGACAGACATTGCTGAAATCACCACCCCATATCCTGATCACAACACCTGAGTCCCTGGGATTAATGTTGGCAGCTCCTAAATTCAAAGAGAAACTACGAGATATCAAATGGGTGATTGTTGACGAAATCCATTCATTGGCTGATAATAAACGTGGAACGCATCTCTCGTTGAGTCTTGAGAGACTCGAGTATTATCTACAGGAACCACTTACCAGGATTGGATTGAGTGCAACAGTTGAACCACCAGAACTGGTGGGAGAATATTTGATAGGCTCTAGAAGTGTGAATCTAGGAATCATTGATCGAGGTGGGTTGAGA
>JAEOUB010000456.1 GCA_016839545.1 Candidatus Kariarchaeota archaeon
GAGTGCATCATTTTTCTTGTCATATGAGAACACTGCACGGGGACACACCTCTGCAACAAGCTCCTTCTCCTCTACACTGGGATCAATCTCGATACTGGGAACATACTGATACCCAAGGGAAGCGGTGGGCTGCCACTTGGCATGCTCTCTACCAGTACCCATCCGGGCCATTGCCTCCAGAATAAGCCGCTGATCAGGCCCCATCTTGATGATGGGTATCGCATCATGTACAGGGTAAACGAATGTATTGTTGCTGATGAGCTCCTGCGAGTACACCATCATCTCAGAGTTGGAGTCTGTTTCCTGAGTCAGTGTCAGGGTGACAGTACAGGCATCACAGCCAATACCCTCACAAACTTCACAGTCTTCCTGGTTGTTCAGACCGAGCTGTTCACTTGCCAGTGGAATAAGACCCAATCTGTGTGCCACATACTCGTCAAACAGAGGGCTGGTATTCTCCACCATTGTAATCTCCTCGATCGCAAGAGTTGGAACATACCCCAAAATAATACGTCTCAGTGAATTGGCAAACGCAGGCTCAGTCCCGTCTATGATAAACCGAAGTCTCTCCTTCTCAGGATCTGAAAAATCATCCTCTATCTTTGTGACATTCATGGCAAAACGACATATCACGAATGAAACTGAGATTATATAAAATCAATCTTAGTACAAATCCACTCCACCTAATAATGTCATGACTTCACCCTCGAACCACATCAAAGTCCTTTTTTTATAGCAGGTGAAATGGGGTCTATGCCAGCTGAATTACAATCAATCGACGACTTAACCGACTCACTCCTCGAGAGAACCTACGAGGTCTACCGAAAAGGAAGCGAGCACGGCATGATCAAATACAAGTTTCGCACTAAGAAGACGCTCTTTACTCTGAAAGTTGAGCAAGCAGGAGCCGCTGCAATTGAATCCCGAATTGAGGGAAGCGGTAATCCCATTGAGATTGTCGATATCTGAACAATTACAAGTTGAGTTCCTGTAGTTTTCAATATTAGAATTCAATGAGCTGATCGCTTACGATACTTGGAAGTGAGAGGTTGATTGCAACTCCCAATCCTACAAAGATGAGGAGTAGACCTGCAAATATATCGAAGATTGCCTGTGTTCCGGTTTCCAGAAGGCTGGTGTTCCCAGCGTATTGAATCAGTCCGACAAGCCCGGTGAAAAGAAAGAGCTGAACGGAGAAGAAGATCACGACGCCCATTACGATGACATAAACCAGCGTGTTTTTGATAAAACTTCCAACTGCCATGTTAGTTCAAATTTCTTTACTGTATCATCTATTTAATTATTCTGTATTACTAAAGATGATAACCTCAATCTTGAGAGTAAAGATGAGAAAGTGACCTAGTAACAGGTGTGTTTTTTGATTTCTTATTCAGCAGCGGCTTCTTCTACTTTCTTCTTCTTGTCAGGTACTTCCACATTGGTCAGAGCACCCATGGCAGGGATATCCTGGACTTCCTCGTAGACCATGTTGCCCTTCCAGGGCTCGTTTGTGCCTGCAATCAGGTCACGTACCTGGTCGTTGTAGTCAACATAATCGGGAACGGATGGGGGTACCCACTCACCAACGGCATCACGTTCGATCTTCTCCATCAGCTTGGAGACGGCAAACATGAGTGCCTCGGGACGTACGGGACAGCCGGGAATGTAGACATCAATGGGGATGACCTCGTCAGCACCACCAATAATCGCGTAGGATTGGTAGTACTTGCCACCGGATGTGGCACACTCACCCATGGCCATAGACCACTTGGGCTCGGGTATCTGCTCCCAGAGCATACGCAGACGCGGTGCCAGTTTGTGAGACACAGGGCCGTTGATAATCAGAGCATCAGAATGTCGTGGACTGGGTCGATAGATCATACCGAACCGCTCGGTATCAAATCGTCCAATACCTGCTGCCATCATTTCCAATGCACAGCACATGATTCCGAATGTTAGTGGCCAGAGTGAACTACGGCGTGCCCACGCTTTGCGGCCCTCGATAAACTTGCTAATTGGCCCGAAACCCATCGTCTTCTTTTACTCCTGTATAGGTCTACTCCTGATGTCTGCTATTAAAATAAAATGATTACCGTAGCACACAGTCCTAATTTACAAGGATGAAACTAGCCAGCCAACCATGGGGAGTACTTGGTATCATTTCTTTCAGCCTATTGAATTGCGGACAGTGTAGCAAAACCTTTTATCATCTTCTCAAACTGATCTGTTGTGCATATTATCGGACTTGGTCACCTGGCACTGCTTGTCATCGGGGTGATGATCCTTCTCATGATTATTTTCAGAAAGGAGTTTGTCCAGCTGGTCCGAACCACTCTAGGAGTGTTGTCATTTTTCATGGGATCCAAGGCTAGACATACCATGAAACTGTTCTTCTTCATAAAACCCCCATTGCTTGAAGTTGAGACCTACGAGGAAGTTATATCAAAATTCCGTGGTAATCGTCAGATCATGAACATTCACGATGTTCTTCCACTAGTGGAGACGGGTGATCTTTTCACCTTCATCGGAAAAGTGGAGAAAAGCTACCAGATGGCAATCAAGTGGTTTACTGCCTCTCCTGTCAGTCATGTGGGGATCTGTTACAAGCCAGATGATGGACCACCACAATTTATTGAGGCCACACGGCATGGATTTGAGTCATTTGACCTCCATGATCGTATCCATTACTTCGCAGGCAGGTATCCCCTGATCATTTTCCGCAAGCTTCATGCCCCCCGAGATGACGAATTTCACACCAACTTTGAGAAGTTCATTGATGAGAACAAGGAGAAGGAGTACACTCCTATGAAAACAGCATCAGGACTCATAGAACTGATGAAAAGTGCCATGGACTTGCGAGTCCCCATTCTCAAGTATGATATCTTTCACAACAAACAGGATCTCTCCACTCTGTTCTGCTCAGAGCTGGTGGCGGAGGCGTATAGCCATGTAGGCATCCTTGATCTGGATGATTATATTCCTTCCAATGAGTACACTCCAGCAGATTTCAGTCGAATCAATGAGAACTGGCAGTGGGGACCTGAAAGAGAGCGTTTGGATAACCTCAACAAGGGAGCCTATCTTGGAGACGAGATCTTTGTCCATCCAGAAGTCGACCATGAGGGAAATTGACCTCGCCATGCTTAAATAGAAACAGAGTTCAATTAAGATATTCACTCTTGTGAGAACTATGGTTGTCGAGAAATTCGCTCTTGTACATATCAATCGAGTACAGGGACCTTATATTGTGAAGAGTACGGGTTTCTCGTCTGAAGATACCCAGAAGATCCTTGTATTTGCATTGCCTTCAGGGGAGGCTGTCCACGGTAGTGTCAAATTCATTCGACTTGGGGCTGATTTTTACGGTTCGCTCATCCACACAACAGGGGTTGACGGGTCAGCAAAGGCTTCAGTATTTGCTGTGGATGTTGAGAAATTGAATTTTAACCCTTTTGATCTATCTCCCATTCTGGAAAACATGCTGGAGACTGGAGAACTGTCAGAACCTCTAGATGACCTGTATCTCAGCTCTCTGCATATCTCACGAGAACCTAGCATAATCGAGGGTTTCACCCATGTGATTGGCTCACTTTTCCTCATGGAGCGAGTCATTGTGGTTGGCGATCACAATTCTGTCCTCAATCTTTTTGCAACAATTTATGATGGATTGCCACCATCAGCCATCGCCCTCTTGGTCTGCAATACGTATACCACTTCATTACACGAACATATCAATCTCCAGGGAGTATCTCACGACGAGGATCTGGCTGATGAACTGGAAATTGCACAGAAGAATAGCACAATTGTTCTTCTCCATGCAAACCGTGCATTTGGTCTTTTTCAGACACCTTTCACAGATAGAATTGAGAAACTCTTCGTCGAGAAACGGTTTGAAGATGCAAAACAGGCAATCCTAGAATTTGTTGAATTACTTAATAATGAGAATATCAATTCCTCAAGTGATTTTGCAAAGAGGCATAAGATCAGTAGAGCAGATGCCAAGCTCCTCAAAAATTTTCAGGAGAGACTTGAACTTCGAGAAGAGATGCGAAGAAAAAATCCACTCTTCGACGTTACCGGGGGTGCATTCTAAATGGTAGACCCGTGGTGGAGTGTTCTCGCCATCAGTGAGGATCCGACCTACATTCTTGCTGAGGATCAGCGTTTTTTCGCAATGATGGCAATGCTCGTTACCTTCATCATCATCACCCCACAATTGATCTACAATCTCTACAGGCTTCGAGCAAGCTCTAGTTTCACAGGCTCTCATGCAGAAAGAAACTATACCGTGATGTATGTAGGTGTGTACTCAACATTTCTGAATTCTTTTCTTCTTAGATTGAGCATCTATCAATCAGATGGCCAATTTTCAGTGTTTGCCCAGGAGAAGGCAGTGCTATTTGTAATAGGTATTTCCACGTTTACCGCAGGCTTGGTATTTGTTGCGTTTTCTATTATCAATTTCAGAACACGTACCAAGAAGATCATCTTCGCCATTTTTATTGCTTTCATTTCCATTGCTGGGACTGTTGTCATCACTCAGACCATGATCATTTTTGGTAATACCACAGTTGTTACACTTTCTCTCACTCTGCAGGCACTAGCATCTGTACTGGGTGTGATCTTTCTTTTTATCTTCATTTCATCCTTCCTATTTGAAATGACATACGATCCAAGTAAAATGGAAAAACTGCGTTTGGTACTTCTATCAATAGGAGTTTCTATGATGGCATTACAGCTCGTCAGTGTTGCGATTGCAGGGGTTGCAAAGCGATTTGGCAACCCTGAACTTTTCATCAATACATCAACCTATCTGATACCGTTAAGTTATTTGATAGGACAACCAATTATGTACTTAGTGTTTCATTGGAGCCTTTTCACTCCGACTTGGCTCCTAATGCGGGCAAGGATAATCCAACCTTCGCTCCGGGGCTATCTACAAAATAAATAGGTGATACAATGGGTTTACTTGATAGAATTCTCAATAAAAGTAAGGAAGCTAAAATTGTCACTCTTGGAGTATCAGGAGCTGGGAAGACCACATTGATACGTTACATGGAAACAGGGGAAGCTGTCATGGAAGCGCCTCAAATGACCTTGGGGATCGATATCCGTGAGAAAGGTATTGAGGTTGGCAATTGGCAACTTCAGGCCATTGATGTTGGAGGCCAAGATCTCTATAAAAATACACTCTGGGCTCTTGGTGTTACACAATCTGATGGTGTAATCTATATTTTCGATGGTACTGTCCGTCCAGAAAATAATGAACGGTTCCAAGAATCCCAATTCAGTTTCGAGTACATGCTATCCATCGTAAATCCCAAGACACCACTCTTAATTCTGGTGAATAAACAAGATCTCGAGGATGAAAATCCAATAAGTACAGCCGAAGCAATGGAGATATACGAGCTGGCAAAGCTGGCAGGACGTTCATTCAACATTATTGAAGGTTCTGCGAAATTTGGTGATGGTATAGAGATAGGTCTGGAATGGATGATAAATAAGATCGGGGAGAGATGACCTAACTGCCTCTGTACGTCGTATAGCCAAATGGAGAGAGCAGAAGTGGGATATGATAGTGTTCATCGACATTTTCAATTTGAAATATAATATCTGCATGAGGGTAGAAGGAAGGCCTATTCTGGTCCCTGAAATATGAGCCAATTTCAAAATGCATCCGATATACCCCTGTTTGAAGTGTAACATCATCAGCCAACAAATCTGAAATCCTCCCGTCAGTATTAGTCATGCCCGAACCCAGTTCCTTCCATCCATCTTCTGTCGACTCATACAGCGTGATGGAGATTCCCTGACCGGGTTGACCCAGGCCCGTATCAAGCACATGTGTTGTAATCTGACTCATAGATTGGTTCTTAGAATATTGCTATAACAGTTCTTCGTCATTATTTATTGCGATTTTCAATAATCAGATCAAATGATCGAGCATAGATTTCATCCCGGCTCAATCCGGTCTCATTGATTTCCTCATCAGAGATTGCCCCTGCCTCCAATGCTAGATTGAAATAATTCAACAAAGCAAGTGCGGTGGCAGCATCATCAAAGACATCACCTGTTAAGGTAGCCTGTGCTGCCCTGGATACGAATGATTTGACTCGATCAATGGAATTTTGAAGATTACTCAGGAAGAAGGAATAGACCGCAGCATAGCGTATAGGTAGCTGAGCAGGATGTAAATCCCACCCCTGGTAGAACGCATTTGTTAGGGAATGGATAGTATGATCAAATCCCTTCTTCCAAGCAGCGTGAACCACAGCAATATTCTCTGCCATTTGCTCCTTTGAGAGGTTATCACCACGGTGAGGGCCGACAGGGAGAATATTGGTTGCTCCATCAGATAGTCTGATACCAGTCCCCGCAAGGCTGACTTTCATCATGTGCCTGGCAAAATCACAGGCAAGGTGGTCCATCTCTTGGTGTTTTGCAATAATATTCACAGAGGCAGTGTAATCATAGACCCCGAAATGGGCACCGACCAGCCTCTCTCTTGCAGGAATAATCAGTTTGGAGAGGTTTGACTCTCCCTGTTTGTTGATTATTGATTGAGGTGTCTCAACCATGATCTCCACCTTTAGGGTATTCTTGGAGAGACCCAGGCGAGTTTCCATGGTAGATAATATCGCATCAAGTGAAGCAACTTCCTCAGGCTGAGTGACCTTGGGAAGTGTGATCACGAAGTTTTCAGGGAGAACCCCGTCTGTTATTTTCAGTAAGGTGCCAAGGTACAGGTTCAAAGTTTTGATACTACGTCCCTTGAGAGATTCAGTCAAGGGTTTTATCCGTATACCAATAAATGGAGGTAGCTTGTTGAGTTCCATACCTTTTGCAGTCTCCTCTGCAGCAAATTTTGCATAATGATCTTCCTCTTCATCCGACCTTTTACCGAACCCATCTTCAAAATCAATTCTGAAATCCTCCACAGCTTCAGTTCTCAGTTTATCGACAACTTTGGAATATACTGTGTAGGCAAGCCAGCCTCTATTCTTTCTATCAGTTGTATTCTCAAGTGTAGCCTGAAGGTCAGCAATTTTTGACGGATCTTCTGGGAGATCCTCATGCCCTTCGATCTCAAGTATCTTGGCCAATTCTACAAAATTTTTGACATAAGCCTCAAATTGAGCGATTGCTGATTTCCCAATTCGCTCTGCTCTCTCAGCTATGAAGAGCTGAGCTCCACCGTATACGGTATGAACCGCCTTTCTCCCAGGTTTCTCTCCAGGATAGTAGTTCTCAAAATCCTGATTGACACCCTCAAGGGGCTTCAGTAACTGAGTTATCTCTTCTTCTTGTAGTACCATTAGACTCGATGAGAATCTCTGTTCTTTAGGTTTTGCGATCCTGTAGCTTCTCAAGTCTCAGCCGCGTGATTTTATTTTGTTCTCTTGCGGCAATAATTAACTCTTCTTCAGGTTTATTGTGCAATCTCTTTTCAAGTATCTCCAGCATCTCCTTGGCTGATTTTCCGGTAGCAAAGACAATGAAGATGTAACCGAACTTGTTGTAATACTCCTCATTTCTGTCCCGTAAGGTGATGAGTGTGACTTCATCAGTATGTGATACACTACCCTGCTCGTCTTTTGACCAGGTGTGATGCTGACTGAATTTCTCTCTCAAGCTCTCTATATCTCCTATTCTCGGATGCTTAGCAAATGCCTCTTTCCAGCATTCCTCCTCC
>JAEOUB010000457.1 GCA_016839545.1 Candidatus Kariarchaeota archaeon
GACAACAATCTCGACGGCATGCCCGACAGCTCTGGCCAGGGAAAGATACTTCAACAATGTGAGAAGGAAATAGCAGAACTTCTAGGGAAAGAGGCAGCAGTGTATATGTCAACAGGTACGATGGCCCAACAGATCGCGCTGCGTGTCTGGTCGGATCGGGTGGGATCGAAAAAAGTTGCCATGCACCCGACATCCCACCTTGAAATCGCGGAGCATTATTCATACGAATATGTTCACCACTTGCAACGGATCCAGTGGAGTGTGCCCGACTCGACCTCAACAAGATTACTCACCTTTGCTGACTTTGAGAGACTCAAGGAGGTACCCGGGTCGGTGCTACTGGAGTTACCCCAACGACCACTCGGTGGTCAACTACCTGAGTGGGATGACCTGGAGAAGATTGCACAGTGGTGTCGCGACCACGGAGTGAGATTGCACCTTGACGGTGCGCGTCTCTGGGAGGGTGGACCCTACTACATGGAGACCGCGCAGAAAACCCTGGCCGATATCTGCTCACTGTTCGACTCAGTATACGTCTCCTTCTACAAGGGACTCGACGGGATTGCCGGCTGCATGCTACTGGGTCCACAAGATTTTATCGACGAGTCAAAGATCTGGCAGCGACGTATGGGTGGCAATCTGCCCAGCATGTTTCCCCTCTACCTGGCAGCGCGGTGGGGACATCAGTTCAACCTGCAACACATGGGATACTACCATGAGATCGCCAAGCAACTGGCAGCAGCGATCAATGCCATCGACATCTTTGAGACTGTGCCAATGGTACCACAGACCAACATGTTCCGGCTCTACATCCGCGGGTCATCTGAGAAAATTGCTGATGCATTGCTAGCAGTGATGGAGGAAGAAAAAATTGCTCCCTTCTTTGGAACCCGGCCTGACATCAGGGAGAGTTGGCAGTGGACAGAGGTCTCTATCGGTGCCAACAGTCTTGATCTTGATATGGATAGGGCAATTAGTGCATTTGAGAAATTAGCGTCAATGCTGTGATTTAACTTCTTCTAGATCGATACAGGGAAGGAAGGACGAACAGCCCGAGTAGAGTCCAGAATGGTATGGGGAGAGAGTCCCCATCTGCTGGAGTTGAGGGATTCTCGGGACTGCTGTCCGTTGTTTCTGAGGGATCAGATGTCTCGCTTGTCTGCGTGGACACGGGGTCTGTGGTGGTTGAGGTCACAGGATCTGTGGTCGATGTGGTATCGGTGGGAGTAGTATCAGGAGTGGGAGGTACTAAATTGGCTTTGGCTGCCTCACTGACCACACCCATCTTGGGATCCCAGACTATTGATTCTGCGGCCACGGTTGAGTTGAAGGTGAAGTACATCTTAGAGGATGTTTCTCCTTCCTCATCAGAGGAGTCGGTAATGGTTGATGATAACACATCAACAATGACACCATCCATCATGGCAATCTCAGACCAGGAGAAGAACCCAGTGGCGTTGGCAGCAGAAATACCTACCTGAGTCTCATTGTTGGCGAACCCTTCAACCTCATCTTCAGACTCATTTTCAATGGAGAGCTCAGATTCGGTCTTGATATGAGACTTCACGGCGAGTTTGGTATCATTTCCTTGATAATCGAAATTGTTGATGATCACGTCAATCTTCAGAGAATTGGGTACAATAGTCACGTTGTTCTCTGTCAGGAATGAGCTAGAGAGTCTCATGATAAGTGAGAAGACTCCATCTGCCGAGGTGGCGTTGACCATCACAAAACCGAGTGTCTCATTGTAGTGGACCTCAAGTGGGAGCCAGCCAACATTGCCGATCTCATACACCTGTACCTCAGTCTCATTCTCATAGCCAGGAACACCGGTGTCGACAAACTCAATGATCTCATCGAATTTGACCTCGTAGCCAAGCTCGGTCTCGTTAGAGGTGGAGTTGGTCTCGAATGCCTTGGTGTATTCGAATTCCAGTTCTGCAGCGTTGTCTGACTGAACATCAAACTCCACCTCGAACTTGTCCTTGACAGACCCATTCTTCAGAACTGATTTGGAGCGGAAACGATCATCCTCATACTCGATCTCGATATCACGTTCATACGCGCTCTCGACCTCGTCAGGTACACCGTCATCGTCGCTGTCCTCTTCGTCGTCCTCCTCGTCATCATCATCGGGAGTTTCAGTGGAGTTGTCTTCCTGGTCCAGTGAGAAGCCAGGATTGGTTATATCTTGCTGGTATTGTGCGGGGACCTGACTTGTCACTGCAAGCAGGCCAAACACCATCAGAATGAATAGAAAAGCAAATTTGAGTTTCATCATGTAATACCCTCTTTACTGAATGTTAGTTGGGTCGAATATTATATAGTATAATATGGAACGAGTACGGGTTTGGTTAGACAGATATCTAGACAAAACGAGAGAGATACTGTATACTGGGCTATAAGTGCTGAATTTCCTAGATTCTAAGAAACTCAAGATCACCAAATTTGTTGCCATCATAACTTACTCGAAAACCCTCGCAGTAGGAGAGCATCTCTCCCCACTCGGTATAATCTGTATCTGGAAACATGGCAATCAGTGGGAAATCAATAATACCACCATGGGATACCATCAGCACTGTCTCTCCCTCATCTATCTTATCTAGATACAAGCGGTACATTTGCAGCTGTTCCAGGCAATGTGCCTCAAACCCGGTACCCGGTTGGAGAGCACGTCGCAGATTGGCATATCCCGAGGACCATGAGAGATCCAGTGCCTGCATCTCTTCCACCACTCCCTCTGCAAAGCTACTCAGCAAGTCGGTGGTTTCGTCCACAGCATACCCCATGGCAATTGGTGTCTGGATTGCCCTGGGAAGGATCGAGGTAACCACCAGGGCATAATCATCTTGCATGGTTTCACCCACCCGCCGGGCAAGTGCCACACCCTCTGAACTGAGGAATGATTGGTTGTCCATGGTATCCTGTCTCTTGGAGTGTCGTCTATGTTCTAGATATTTCATTTCAGCACCCCTTTCATGCATAGCTTCTTCTAATTTTCCATAAAAAACCAAATATGAGTTACACAATTGCCGTTATAGGGTGTGGTGTGATTGGTCAGCGATTGGGGCATGCCTTTGTTGAAAATGATCAATTGGAGCTAAAATACGCGGTGGATGTGAATCGAGAGGTACTTAGTGCCTATTGTGAGGAATTTGGTACTCAGGGCTATAGGGATTACAAAGAGGTGCTCAGAAAAAGCGATCTGGATATTGTCTATGTGGCAGTGCCTCCAAAATGGCATGAGGAGATCACTCTTGCCGCACTCGATGCTCGCAAGCATGTCATCTGTGAGAAGCCTATTGGAATATCTGCAGAGCAGGGCAGGCGCATGGCAGAGAGGGCAGCGGAAAAGCGTCGAGTAACTGCGATCAACTTCCCGTTCAAGTACTCTCCGAGCTTTGCCAAACTACGTACAATGATCGCTGATGGTGAATTAGGTGAGATCCAGAGTATTATCATCAAGATCAGGATGCCCCGGTGGCCACGAGTCTGGCAGAATGTGGAATGGTTGACCTACCGAGACCAGGGTGGACCCCTGCGCGAGATTGGGTCGCATTTCATCTATGGTGTTCAGGAGCTCTTTGGAGACATCGAGGTCAAACAGGCAGAAGTGGAATATACCGGACTTGGAAGATTTGAGAAGGAGATCCAGGCACAGTTTGTTGCAAGTGGTATCCCTGGTAGAATTGATATCCTGACACTCGAGGAGGACGAGGAGGAAAACACCCTCTATATCCGCGGATCTGAGGGTCAGTTGCGATTTCGTGGCTGGTATATTCTTGAACGATGGGAGGATGGTGAGTGGATCCTGGTGGATAACTCCACCACCAATTCCGGTCTGGAATTGTCAAAACAGATGGTGGCAGCCATCAAAGGTGATGGTCAACTTGTCAGTTTTGATGAGGCAACTCGCGTACAGGCGGTTATAGATGCTATTTTTGCAGATGTTTAGTGCACACTCTCCGCAA
>JAEOUB010000458.1 GCA_016839545.1 Candidatus Kariarchaeota archaeon
AACCATCTGACCTCATCATCCTTGCTGCCAAACCATCAATGGGTAAGACCTACGTTCCAATGGATATTGCTCAACGTGCAGCAATTGTCGAAAAAATTGGTGTAGCAGTTTTCAGTTTGGAGATGTCAAAAGAACAGCTTGTAATGCGATTACTCAGTTCTGTCGGAAGGATCGACTCTCAAAGGATTAGAACCGGTAAGCTGCGAGATGAAGATTGGCCCAAACTCTCTAGAGCGGTCGGCATGCTTACAGAGTCACCAATCTATATAGATGATACACCTGCGATCTCTGTGCTCGATATGCGTGCAAAAGTTCGAAGGCTTGCTGCCCAGTATGATATAGGACTTATTGTCGTTGACTATTTACAACTCATGCGAGGCAGGTCCAGTACTGAAAACCGTACCCAGGAAATAAGTGAAATTTCAAGGTCGCTCAAGGCTCTGGCAAAGGAACATAAAGTTCCGGTTATCGCTCTCTCACAGCTTAACAGGAGCCTTGAGAGCAGAACTGACAAACGTCCGATGATGTCTGATCTGCGTGAATCAGGTGCCATTGAACAGGATGCAGACGTAATCTCATTCATCTACAGAGATGAGGTGTACAACAAGGCCGAAGACAACCCGAATATTGGCACAGCTGAGATTATCATAGGCAAGCAGAGAAATGGACCAACTGGAACTGTAAGGCTTGCCTTTATTAAAGAAATCACAATGTTTGAAAATCTCTCCAGTTATGAAGAATCAGAATACACGACTGGAAATTAAAGAAATAATATAGTTTTTCAGAGGAAATACAATGAGTAGCAACTCACCTGCAAACGAGAGATACGATTTTAAATCCATTGAGGAAAAATGGCAGTCCAAGTGGACAACCGATAACACCTATAAGACTGTAGAGGAAGAAGGGAAAGAGAAGTACTATGTTCTTGAGATGTTCCCCTATCCTTCTGGTAGAATTCATATGGGCCATGTCCGCAATTATACTATAGGTGATGTTGTTGCCCGTTACAAAAGACTTCGTGGTTTTAACGTCCTTCATCCCATGGGATGGGATGCCTTTGGTCTTCCAGCTGAAAATGCAGCCATAAAAAACAACTCTCATCCAGCCAAATGGACCTACTCAAATATTGATTACATGCGTAATCAGCTCAGCCAACTTGGTCTTTCCTACGATTGGGACAGAGAAATTGCAACCTGCAATCCCAAATATTACAAATGGGAACAGCAGCTTTTCGTAGAGATGTATGAAAAAGGGTTGGTCTATCAGAAGGTTACCACCGTTAACTGGTGTGAATCATGTCAAACAGTTCTTGCTAATGAACAGGTCATCGAGGGCGCATGCTGGAGGTGTGATGAGCTGGTATTACCTAAAGAAATGAGTGGCTGGTTCTTCAAAATCACAGATTATGCCGAAGAGCTTCTTGCCGACCTGGACAAGTTAACAGGCTGGCCTGAAAAGGTTGTTACCATGCAGCGAAACTGGATAGGCAAATCCACAGGTCTTGCATGTGATTTTCAGGTGGATGGACTAGATGAAAAGATATCAATCTTCACCACCAGACCTGACACCATATTTGGCGTCACTTTCATGTCAATAGCTCCTGAACATCCCATGTTAGAAACCCTCATCAGAGGGACTGACACAGAAGATGATGTTAAAAAATTCGCGGAAGACATCATAGTAGAAAAACAACAGCAGACCATCGAAGAAGAACCAGAGAAGAAGGGTATTTTTACCGGTAGATACTGCATCAATCCCTTCGATGGAAGCAAAGTTCCAATTTATGTTGCTAACTTTGTATTAATTGAATACGGGACAGGAGCGGTTATGGCAGTACCTGCTCACGATCAGCGTGATTTTGAATTCGCTAATCAATATGATCTTCCCATTAAACCGGTAGTTGTGCCCCAGGGAGAAGATCTTAATCCAGATGATATGAATGAGGCTTCTACGGTTCCAGGAGTATTGGTTAATTCAGGACAATTTACAGACCTTGACTCTGAAGAAGCTAAACAAGCAATCATAGATTTTGCCAGCTCCAACAATTTCGGCAGCCCCCATGTAACATATAGATTACGCGATTGGGGTATTTCACGCCAGAGATACTGGGGAGCTCCTATCCCAATGGTATATTGTGACAGCTGTGGTGTTCAGCCTGAGAAAGTTGCCAATCTGCCTGTTGTTTTACCTGAGGATCAAAATGGTGATGACTCAACCTGCGCTCCTCTTCATCAGAGGCAAAGCTTTATTGAGACAGTTTGTCCCAAATGCGGGGAACCTGCAAAACGCGAAACAGATACCATGGACACCTTTGTAGAATCCTCCTGGTATTTTGCTCGCTATGCGTCGCCCAGGTGCGCTGACTCGCCGTTAGAATCAAAGGCCTCTTCTTACTGGTTGCCGGTAGATCAATATATTGGTGGTGTTGAACATGCGATTCTACATCTCCTCTACTCCAGGTTCTTTACTAAGATTCTTCGTGATCTAGGGTATCTTTCCATTGATGAGCCTTTCACCAACCTCCTGACCCAGGGAATGGTGATCAAAGATGGAGCAAAAATGTCTAAATCCAAGGGCAATGTAGTTGACCCCCATGATCTTATCCTTGAATACGGCGCGGACACAGTAAGGCTTTTCAGTCTCTTCGCAGCTCCCCCTCAACGCGATCTTGAGTGGAACGCAAAAGGCGTTGAAGGTTCTTCAAGATTTCTCAACAGGCTTTACCGATTTGGAGTTACCTACAGTGAACTCATTCAAGAAACAGACGTGAGTGATTCAGAGCTCAATGAAGCAAGCAGGAATATTCACAGAAAAACTCACCAGACAATTAAAAGAGTGACTGAGAATATCGAGAACAATTTCCATTTCAACACAGCTATTTCAGCAGTCATGGAACTGTTTAATATGCTTTCTTCTTCAGTGAATGAGGAATCCTCTACTGATGT